>CANQEA010000012.1 GCA_947594095.1 uncultured Clostridia bacterium
TATACTATGTATCGTCCAACAGAGGATAAATCATTTATGTCTAAAACAGAAATGGAAGAAAATATTGTATCTTTACTAGGTGGTAGAGTTGCAGAAAGCTTAATTTTAAATGATATATCAACAGGTGCAAGTAATGACATTGAAAGAGCAACTAAAATTGCAAGGAGTATGGTTACAAAATATGGTATGAGTGATAGAATAGGAGCATTAATGCTTGGTTCTAATCAAGAAGAAGTATTTTTAGGAAGAGATTTTGCCCAGGCAAAAGAATATTCAGAAGAAACTGCTGCAATTATTGATGAAGAAACTAAAAAGATAGTAGATAATGGATATAACAGAGCAAAACAAATATTATCAGATCATGTAGATAAACTACATGCTGTAGCAGCAATCTTATTAGAAAAAGAAAAAATCGAAGCAGAGGAATTCGAATCTATATTTAATGATTAATACAAAGCCCTAAATAACTTTAGGGCTTGTAGGCATATAAGGAAGGAATGAAATTTATTATGACTAAAGAAACAATAGAACAAATTAATAAATTACTAGAAACTATGCCAAATAATGAACAAACGGAAGAACTAATCCAAGATATAAAACATGCAATATCAATAGGTGATGATGGTAGAGTTTTAGCTTTAATAAACGAGTTACAAAAAAGTAGGACGAGCATTCCAAAATTTGAAAGCAAAAGCTATGAACAAGAGTTTAATGAAAATGAGCAAGAGGATGAAAGCGATGAAAATGATGAAGAATATAACGAAGAAGAAATAAACACAGAATATATAGATGAAGAAGAACAAGAAGTAAAAACCATTTATCCTAGAAAATTAAGCAATTTTAATTTAGAAAAAACATACATAGGGCTTTTATTAAATAATCCGAGCAGTATAGTAAAATACTATGTTTTATATGAAGATTGTTTTTTTGAAGACCCAGAAATGTTAAACTTATACAAAAGCATTTTATTTACGGATGGTGGAAGTTATACTCCAGAAATTGCAAAGAATGGATTTAATTTTCCAAATATGACAGAGCAAGTTTATAAGATGAAATATGATTTGAAAAATAGTATAGACCCAGATGACTATAATATGGAAAACGTATATGTTGAACTTATGAAGCTCTTTTTACTTAGAAAAAGTTATCTTGAAATACCTATTAAAGATATACAAGATAAAGTAATTGAAATTACGGATTATAAATTATATAGCAAAATGTCAATAGAAGAAGTTGAAAGTGCAATAAATCAGGTAAATGTAACAAGCAAGTTTAAGCAAGCGATATTAAATAAAGGACTTACAAAATTTTTAGAAGAAGGTGCAAACAATTTGACAGAAGGTTTGCCTATGCCATTTCCTAATTTAACGAGTGTATTTAAAGGAATAAGAAAAGGGGAAACTATGGCATATGCAATGCCATCAAATGCAGGAAAAAGTAGATTTACAATAAATATGGCAGCATATACAGCATTTGTAAATAAAAAGAAAGTACTTGTAATTTCAAATGAGATGTCTGAAGAAAAAATGAGACTTTGCTTAATTACAACGATTTTAAATCATCCTGAAATACAAAAAATTCATGGAGTAAAAATACATAAGTCAGAAGGAGAATTATTAGAATTTAAATTTAGACCAGATAATCCAAGTGAAGTTGAAGTAGATGAAGATGGATTTGTTAAAAGACAAGAAAAAGAAACTCAAAGACAGTTTGCAAAAAGATTAGCAGGTATTTCAACTGAGTTTAATGAGGTTATAAAAGCAACAAATTGGGTAGACCAAGAGATTAATAACTCAATTTATTTTATAAATATAACAGATCATACGAATGAAGAACTTCAAAAAGTAATTATCAATTTTTATTACAAAGAAAAAATTCAATATGTATTTTATGATACATTAAAAACAGATACTGCAAACATTGGTATAGGAGAAGAATTAAAGAAAACTGCAACAATTCTTTCAAATATAGCTCAAAACTTTGAAATCTTTATATTTGCAACTCTACAGCTAACAGAAAGTAGCACTTTGCCAATAAATCTAACAATTAATGATTTAGCTGTAAGTAGAACGGTTAAAGAAGTACTAGACACATTATGTTTATTAAAACAAATAAATAGAGAAAACTTAAAAGACTATGAATATTCTTTAAAAGAGGTAGATACAAAGTTTTATGATTTAGAAAAATCAGATGATCCAGATGTAAGATACTATGCTTGTGTTGTAGATAAAAACAGAGCGGGAGCTAAACCTAAACTTTTGTTTAAACTAAATTTAGCATATAATAGTTGGGAAGAATTAGGGTTCCTAAGATTAAAGAGTGAAAAGTAGCTAAAAACGCCTTAAATTCTGTTGACATATTATGGAAAGTATGGTATTATTAATAAGTGAAGTAAAAATAAAATTTTATAAATAAAATAATAAAAAATAGGAGGATTTTTTATGAAGAAAATAATTTCAACAATAATTTTATTTACTTTAGTTGTTATGAATGTATTTAGCCATACTTCTGTTTTAGCAGCAAATACAACACAAAGTGAACAAGAAGAATTAACAGTACAAGAGCTTTTAAAAGAAGAATCACCAAAAACCGAAACACCAAAAGAGGAGCCTACTAAACAAGAAACACCAACACCAAGTGTTACTCAAAAAGTCATTCCAAAAACAGGAGAGAGTGATATATTACATAATTTATTAGCGGTTTCAGTCGTATTAGTACTTGCATCAGGTGTTAGATTAATTTATTATAAAAGGTGCGAAAAATAATTCTGTAAATGAGGGATTTTGATGATTATCAAATCAAAAAGATTTCTCTTTTTCGCTTTATATAAATTTATAAAATTTAATAATATTTAAAAAATATAATAAAAATTAATTCTTGTTTCTAAAAATAAATTGAAAAATAATTACATAAAAGGGAAATTATGTTGATTTTTCTTGAAAAATATGTTATTATAGTATATAGAGGGAGTTTTTATAACAAATACAAATATGTTATACAATAAGGAGGATTATATGAAAAGTAAAATTGGAAAAATTACAATCACAATAATGCTAATATTAGCTATGACATTGTCAAATCTAATTTTTATAGGACAGGCTATTGCAAGTTCAATATTAGAGGCAACAAATGATTCAAATGTAGAATTTGGTGCTTATTTTAAAGGAGACTCTGAAAATATTCAAAAAGAGTTAGAAATAACATCAAATGATTTAGAAGCTAATTTATATTTTGATATAAATATAAAAAATGGAGGATATTTCAATGGTATGATTGAAATAGACAATTCTAATTTTACATTTAAAGAGTCAAGTAGTGAATATGTAAAAACAGTAGAAGCAAATAAAATATACTTGAATCAAATAAATGCAGGTGAAGATGTAGAAATACCTGTAGTAGTTAAACTACAAAAAGATGAACTATATGATTTGAGTCTACTTAACAAAGAAACAAATATAAAAATAGAAGGTACATATAAAAACAGTGAACAAAAAGATAGCTCTATCAAAGCTACGAGAACAGTAACATTAAAAGTTGTTAGTGGAGATGCTAATATAGAAACTAATGTTGATGTTTTAACTAACAAAGTGTTAAAAGTGGCAGGAGAAGAGAAAAGAGTTATTCAGATAGCAATTGATAATGTTTTTAATTCATATCCTGTTAAAGAGTTTAATATTGAGATTATGACTCCAGCAGTAGATGGGGAATTACCTGAAATACTAACAAATGCACAATTTAATAATATGACAGATATGCATTCAGAAAGTAGTGATACAAAAACAACAATTAAGCTAACAAATAATTCTTCTAACGAAAACAAAGTAATATGGAAAAATGATGGCAAGGATAGAGTAGTAATAACATATTTGTATGATAAAAATACAGAAATAGGAGAATTACAATTTACACCAAAAGTAGAAGCAGTTTTATATGATAATTCTAAATTAGTACAACAAGACAAATCAGCAGTAGTAAGTGAAGAGAAAGAATCAATTGTAACAGTGGATTCAGTAAGTACAGAAAAAGAAATCTATAAAGGCAAATTATATAACAAAACTGAAAGAAGTATTAAAACAAATACAAAAGTAAATTTAAATTTAGCTAATGTAATAGAAGATATTAGTATAACAGAGGAAAAACCAAGTTTTGCAAACGAAGATGGAGAAAAATTTGATACTAATGTTTATTATAGTGAAACAGTTCTTTCAAAAGCAGATTTAATAAATTTATTAGGAGACAATGGAACATTAGATATTTATGACATATCAGATGATAAAATAATTTTACTAGAACAAATTACATCTGACAGTGAAGCAGATGAAAATGGTAATATTGTTATAAATTATCCAAGTGATGTAACAAAAGTACAATATGAAATAAATGAAGTACAAAAAGAAGGTACTTTGAATATTTTAAGTACAAAGGTATTTGTTGATAATGGAAGAGATATTGTAAAAGGTAGTACCAATATTGTTAATACTGTTACTGGATCTTATTCATTAGAGGAAGATACTGAAATACGAAAATTAGAAGATGCAGTAAATGTTATTAAATTAAAAGATACACAAACAAAAGCATTATTGCAGATTAATAAAAATAAATTATCTACAGTAGCTAAAAACGAAAATATTGAAATAAGAGCGATCTTAAAATCAGACTCAGAGGAATATGATTTATATAAAAATCCTAAATTAGAAATAATTTTACCAATTGAAGTACAAGAATTAGAAATAAACTCTGCAAATTTAATGTATGCTCAAGAAGAAATTAAAATTTCTAAAGTTGAAAAAGGATTAAATGATGAGGGCAAAAAAGTTATCAATATTCAATTAGAAGGAGAACAAACAGAATATTTAGGTAATATTAGCCAAGGAATACAAGTAATTATAAATGCTGATATAGTAATGGCAAAGAACATATCTTCTCAAGATGTTCAACTTGAAATGAAATATACAAATGAAAATGGATCAGAAGAACAATACGAAACAAATTTACCAATTAAAGTAACATCTAAATATGGATTAATATTGTATAAGGCAATAAGTGATTTTAACAATGAAAATGAAAAAATAGATACTATTTCAGCTAACTTAAATGGAACTCTAGACACTGATAATGAAGAAAAAGATGCAAATACTACATTAGAACTTATCAATAATTATGATTCTGAAATAAACAACATAGAAGTAACTGTAAATTTAAATCAAGAAATCAATAAAGAAGAAATAATAGCATCTATAAATAAAGACGTTAATGTTAGTAATGATAATGTAGAAGTGTATTATGATGAGCAACAAGACAATGTTCAGTCATATAAACTTGTGCTTAAAGAACCTCTACAAGTGGGAGAAAAATGTACTATAGACTATGATTTAAACATACCTGGAAGTATGCAAAATAATGAAGAAATTATACAAGATATAAAAACTAATTATACATATATGAATCAAAAGATGACAGATGATTCTAAGATTATACTTTCAACATCACAAGATTTATCGTCAGAAGAAGAAATAGAAAAAGTAAACTCATTAGAAGAAACAATAGATGGAATAGGAAATGTAAAAATTACAACAATATCAGGAAATAAAGAATTAGAAGAAGGACAAGAAATCTATGAAGGACAATCTGTTAAATATATAGTTGAAATTACAAACGAAACTGAAAATACAATAAATAATTTAACTATGAAAGCTGAAATGCAAAATGCTAATGTGTATGATTATGAAGAGGGAGAATTCCTAGATAGTCGAGATATGGACAATATGATAAAATATACACGTTTAAAAGAGATGGAAGGCCAAACAGAAATTACTAGAGAAGTTGGAACACTAGAACCTGGAGAAACCAAAACAATAGATTATCAAGTTGCAGCTTTAGATAGTGGAGTATTAACAGGAGATATTAAATTATATACTGAGGAAAAAGAATATGAAACTATAAAAACAATCTCTAATAATATTGTAAATGGCGATTTGAAAATCAGTATGAGTAATAACTCAATAGAAGAAGTAATATTAACAAATGAAGACAGATTTTCTGTTAATATGAAAATGAAAAATCTAACACAAAGCAAACTTGAAAATGCTACTGCATATATTAGTATTCCAGAAGAAGTAAATGTTGAAGAAATTATAACAGACAAAGAAGGAATAACTTTAAATGGTAATAATTTAAACATAGAATCAATAGACGCTGGAGAAACAATTGATATTACTTTATGGTTAAAAGTAAAAGGACAAGAAGAAGTAACTAAAAATACAAATATCACACTATATTATTTAGTATCACAAAATGATAATATATATACATCAAACCAAATATATAAAAAGGTTGAGGTAGATAAGACTAAAATACAAATTCAACAAGAAGTAAGTGTAAATCCAGAAGAAATGATACAAACTGGAGACGAACTAGTATATACATTTAACATAACAAATGAGGCACAAGAACCTGTAGAAATTATTTTCAGAGATTATGTTCCAAGTGCTGCTACAATACAAAGAGCATATTATGAGATAGATGGAGAAACTCATACAATAGAGTTATCAGAAGAAAACAAAATTCTTATAGAAAAATTAAATGTAAGTGGTTCTTTAAAAGTTGTAATAGAAACACTAATAGATGAGCAAAAATCTGCATTAAGCAAAATAACAAATACTGGTGAGGTAGAGTATACAAATGGAATAATCAAATCTAATCAAGTAACACATACTCTAAAAAATATATATCAAGAGGAAAAGAAAAAAGAAGAACTAGAAAAAGAAATAGCTAAAAACTCTATTTCTGGAACAGTATGGGTTGATGCTAATGCAAATGGACAAAGAGATGATAACGAAAATACAGTACAAGGAGTAGACGTTGAATTATTAAGTACTACAGGAGAATCAACACAAAATGAACACGAAATAGATATGATGATGACTACAGACGAAGATGGAAAATATATTTTTGAAAATATTCCAGATGGTGAATACATAGTTGTAATTTACTACGATAATAGTAAATATGAACTAACACAATATAAGAAAGATTCAGTAGAAGAAAGCATAAATTCAGATGTTGTAGAAAAAGAAATGTATGATACTGTAGTGGCTATAACAGACATAATTGAAGTAAATGGATCAAATTACACTAATATAGATGCAGGATTAATTGAAAGAGGAAAATTTGATTTACATACTGAAAAATATATAACTAAAATAATTGCACAAAATGATCTAGGTACAGGTGTAAATGAATATAAGGATACACATATAGCCAAAGTTGAAATACCTGCAAAATATATGCTAAATACAACTGTTATTGTAGAATATTCAATTAAAATTACAAATGAAGGAGAAATAGCTGGATATGCGAACGACATTGTAGATTACATGCCAAATGATTTAACATTTAGCTCAGAACTAAACAAAACATGGTATGTTGGAACAGATGGACAATTACATAATACAAGTTTGTCAAACGAAATAATAAATCCAGGAGAAACTAAAGAATTAACTCTAACTTTAACTAAAGTAATGACAAATAATAATATAGGTACTTCAAATAATATTGCAGAAATTGCAAAAGATTATAACGATCTAGGAATACAAGACATAGATTCAACTGCAGGAAATAAACAACAAGATGAGGATGATATGAGTATGGCTCAAGTTATTATCTCTATTCAGACTGGTAGTGAAGTAACAATTGGAATATTCATTTTAATAGTTATAATTATAGGAGTATTAATAATAACAAGAATATATTATAAAAAGAGAAAGGAGGTATAGAATGTTAAAAGATAAAAGTATAATAAGAACAATAGTTATTGGTTTAATAGTTATTACAGGAGTTATAGCATTATTAGTTAATTTTAGCCAGGCGGGATTTGTAGATAATAATGCAAATATTTATGATAATGATTTAGCATGGCAAATTGCTAATTGGGGAGTTGACACTTGGTTTACTCGTGACGCGAATGACTTAATTGGAAAAGAATTAAATGTGTATCATGCATCTTCTAAAAACCAAGCAACCATAAGACAGAAATCTGCATATTGTCTAAATAGTCATGGTCAGACTGAAGGAGGAAATATATATAAAATATTAAACATTATAGATGTAGATGTTAATATGGGAGATTATATAGATGGAAAACCGGGTATTACAACAGTTTATGGTGGATCAGAAGGTAATGTTTGGAGCTCAACTACTGGAAATAAAGTTACAGACGATTCAGAAGGAAAATATGCATCAGAGGGAACAGATCATGCTATAGAATTAGCATATTTAGCAGCTAATGCTTTTGCAAATGGAGAAACTAAAGTCGTAGAAAATTCAGGTCATGTTGATGGAGCTTATAAATTAGCACTTCAAATGTCGTATATGAAATACTTTAATAATTTAATTAAGCAAGAAGAAGAAGGCGGTATTGGTTTAAGTTTTACGCTTAAGCCTGATTTAGATTTAACCGGGTGGCATGAATCAACACGTGCTCAACAAGAAGCAGCTTACAATTATGCCCAAAAATTAAAAAACTATCGCTTTATAGATAAAAGTGTAAAAGGACAACAATCAATTACATATAATGCAGAAAAAGACATTACTTATATAGGACCTTATCAATTAGGAATACAAGAAACAACAGCAGAAGCATTCAGAATAAATGATGGAAACATACAAGCAGAAGGATTTACTGAATACTTAGGGGGAGATTTAGTTACAGATGTAAAAACTTTACCAAATTCAAAGGATTTCTATATTGGAATAAAAGGTAACAAACAAAATGAAATCTATAATGTACAAGTAATAAGTTGGACTACGAGTGGTTTGGCTAGTGCAAGATTAGCGTTTCTTCAAGTTAATGGAGGACAAAACTTAGTTTTATATGGTGGTAAACTTCAAGATAAACAAGCTATTGTAAATCTACCACTTCCTTCTTCTGATACTTTAAGAATTAAAAAGGTAGATGCTACTACTAGAGCAACGCTTGCCAATGTTGGATTTAAATTAAAACAAGATTCTACTGGATTATATGCACAACAGAAATTAGATGGAACTATAACTTATGTATCATCTAGTGCTGCAACTGAATTTAAAACACAATCAAATGGTATATTAGAAATAAAAGGCCTACAAGCGGGAACATATTCTTTATATGAAACGAAAAATCCAAACAAAGGTTATCAATTTGATAAAACAGTACCAGTAATTAGTGTATCTGTGCCAACAGCTGGAATGCAAGTAGTAGAAAATCATAAAGACCAACAATTAACTTTAACTATTATAAAAGAAGGATGGAATGCAACTGAAACGAGCTTTTTAGAATATCTTAAAGATGTAGAATTCATAATACAAGATGCAACAACAGATGAGTATATTGCCGGAATAACAAATGGAGAGATACAGTATACTACAAATATAAATAAAGCTAAGAAATATACAACAAATAGTAAAGGAAAAGTTGTTATAGAAGGATTAGAATCAAGAAAATATAATATCTATGAAATTAATAATCCTAATTCAAATTATATTAAAGATGTGGTTTCTTATTCGAAACCTGTAAAAACAGTTTATCTAAGTCAAAGCTCAAAAGAAGTAAAGATCATAAACAGAAAAAGATCAAATCCTCCACCTAATCATAAGGATGAAGGAGATGCTACGATTTCTGGTTATGTATGGCTAGATGGTGTACCAGAAAATAAATTAAGTACAAGAGATGATGTATATAGTGGAGAGGCTAATGGTGATAAAAAATTAAGTGGTATCAAAGTAGTTCTAATGAATGGAACAAATAAAGTAAAAAGTGTGACAACAAACAATGAGGGAGAATATGAATTTACAGGATTAAGTAAAAGTGAACTAAAAAAATACCATATTGAATTTGAATATGATGGATTAAAATATACAAGTGTAAAATCAAATATTAATATAGATAGTGGCTCTAAAGCATCAGAAACAAGCGCTTCTAGAGAAGAACTAAATAAGAAATTTAATTCTATTGAGGGAACAGGAGGATATACTGGTATAAGTAAAAATAGTGATAATGTTAAAACATTTGATTTAACTTATACAGAAGCTTCTCACAAGGCAATAGATGTTAAAACGAATGAAACTCCAATTGCGATTGCTTCAACTGATGAAGCGGGCTTTAAAATCAGTAGTCACACAACACCAGAAGATGCAGATGATGATGAAGATGTTTATGTTAAAAATGTAAATCTTGGATTATACATTAGACCACAACCTGACTTGAGTTTAGGGTCAGATATTCAATCTGTAAAAGTTGTAGCTAATGGAAAAGAACATGTTTATGAATATTCAAAGAGATACAATAATCAAGGTGAATTAACTTCATATGGTGTAGAATATGAAGATGCATATCTTCGCAATACTTATGAAGCACCGGTTTACAGAGCTGATTGGACAGCAGGTATGGAAAACAATAATTGGACATCAAAAATAGACTTTGGTGTATATGTAACATATTGTATTAATGTAAGTAATGAATCTTCTGTATTAGACGCAAAAGTTAATAGTATTATAGATTACTTTGATGAAAGATATGCGGTAATTAAGATTGGAACAAGCTATGACAAAGGAAATATTACAGGAGGAGAAATTCCTACACCAAGAAGTGAAAGATCAAATGTACAAGGATATAGTAAGATAGTAATTCCAACAAATATGGATATTGAACATGGTAAAAATAATAAAATTTATGTAACATTTGAATTAGATGCCAATGCTATTGATGCAGCATTTAGCAGAGGAGAAGAAGCTAGATTATTTAGAAGTGTTGGTGAAATTAATTCTTACTCAACATATGAAAATGGAAAAATTTATGCAGGAGTTGATGTGGATTCTAACCCAGCAAATACAATACCAGAACCTGCTACGCAAAATCCAAAGTCAGAAGATAGGAAAACTTACGAAGATGACACATTCGCAGCACCAGCATTTAAGTTAAGAGAAGCAGAAGCAAGAACAGTTAGCGGAAATGTATTTGAAGATGCTGTAATAGATCCAGATTCAAATGGAAACCAGGTATTAGGAGATGGATTACTTGATAACAAACCAATTTCAGGAGTAAAAGTTATTCTTAAAGAAAAGAATAGTGCAGTTGAGGATAAAGTAACTTTAACAGATGATAATGGTAATTATGAATTTACAGAAGCTAGTGGTAACGATACTGATGGAATTGGAATTATAGCAGGTGATTACAACGTAGAGTTTGACTGGGGAATTAATCAAGGTGGTTATAACGTACAAAACTATAAAGGAACTATCTATAAAGCAGGAGGAGAGGACAACGACTTATGGCATTTACAAGAAGATACAAGATATTCAGATGCTATAGATGATATGGAAACAAGAAAAACAATTGATACAGAAATTGCAGTTGTTAACTATAAACATACTATAGACAATAAAGAAAATTATAAAGACACAAATTTATTCTCAACTCAAATAATGGATTCTACAACTCCAGATATGAACATAGGAATAGAGGATAAACCAGAACAAGTAACATATGCTCAAGATGATGGAACTATTGCAATTAATGAATATTCTGTAAATAATGTTGACTTCGGTATTGTTGAAAGACCAGACCAAGAACTAGATATTTCAAAAAGAGTATCTCATATTAAAATTACACTAGCTAATGGTCAAGTAGTAACAGATGCAGAATTAGAAAAAGATGCTAATGGAAATGTTAAATTAACAGGACAAAAAGACCATTTAACATATTTTGCTCCACAACCAGGTAGCACAGTTGAACAAAGCAAGTATGGAATGATTAGAGCAGAACTTGATAATGAACTTATACAAGGAGCTAAACTAGAAATTACTTATACAATTAATGTAAAGAATACAAGTAGATTAGACTATGAAGAATCAGAATACTACAAATACGGAATAAAAGATGGTATGACTCCAATCCGAATGAGAGCAAGTAAAATTGCAGATTACTTAGATAAAGAATGGGCAGCTAGTGAAGGAGACACAAATGCAGGATGGAATGTTTTGGATGGAACTGAAATAGAAAATTTAAAAGCTGACTTGGTATTGGCATCAAAAGGACGTGAATTTGTAGCAGATACATTAGGAAAAACAGAAACTGAAATTGATGCAGATGGTAACATGAACATTAGTAATCTTGCTCAAAGAAATGTATTACTTTATGAGGATGATACTTTATTAGCACCAGGAGAGAACAATGATATCCATACACTTACTGTTTCAAAATTGTTAACAACAGGTGAAGATATTAACTTAAATAACAATTCTGAAATAATAGAAATTACAAGAACAAGTGGTGAAGATGGAATCTATGGTAGAATTCCAGGAAAAATGAATAGTTATGATTCAGAGACAACAAATGTTACACCAAGCACTGGTGAAAATAGAGATATTACATTACCAATCGCCCTTGGAACAACAGCTTTACTACTTACTGCTGCAGGAATTGTACTTATTAAGAAAAAAGTATTAAAATAAACTCATAAAAGTTTATAAATAATATCAAAGGGAATTCCTTAAGTTCAAGTAACTTAAAGGAATTCTCTTTTTTCTATTGCAAAAATTTAGAATATAATTTATAATAATGAGCAAGAGGAGAGATTAATAAAATGTGGACAAGAAAAGAATTAAAAACAAAAGCAAAAGAAGTTGTCAAAAGAAATTATTGGACAGCAATTATTGTATGTTTTTTAATAGCACTTCTTACTGGTGAATTTGGAACATCTGTTATAGGAGTAGGACAAACGTCTGATTCCATGGATCCATATTATATTGTAAGACAAGCAGAATATTTTGCTAAAGATAGACTAGGAATACCATATGATAAAGAAACAGAAAAAAACAGTGACAATATGGGAATAGACGGAGAAAAAACTAATGAAGCAAAAGAATTATTTGATTTAAATATAGAGAATATTGCAAAAGATGTACCTACTAATGTTTTAAAAGCAATAGATGCTAACTTAAATAGTGCCACAAAATCACAAAAATATATATTTAAAATATGGGATGCAATTAATTTATTTGATTTAAATAAAACAACTCAAGGAATTATTCTTTGTATTGCAGCAGTACTTGCGTTACTATTTACCATATTTATTGCAGATCCAATGATAGTTGGAGGAAAAAGGTATTTTATAAAAGCAAGAAATTCAAAAAATACAAAAGTGTCTGAAATGTTTAAAATATTTAAAGAAGAAAATTGGTTAAATGTTGCTATAATAATGTTTCTAAGAAATCTATATACTTTTTTATGGTATTTAACAATAATTGGTGGAATTATAAAAACATATGAATACCGTATGATACCATATATATTAGCAGATAATCCAAAAATAAAAAGAAAAGAAGCATTCAAATTATCTAAAGAAATGATGAAAGGAAATAAATGGAGAACATTTATATTAGATATGTCATTTTTCCTTTGGAACTTTTTATCAGTGCTTACTTGGGGATTGCTTAGCATATTCTGGGTAAATCCATATAATAGTGCAACAATAGCAGAATTATATATATATTTAAAAAATGAAAATAAAAAATCTAAAGTGGCTTAATCATTTTAGATTTTTTGCTTTTGTAAGTTCTAAATTTTCTTTAAAATTTTAAATTTTATATAGGCTAAATTAAAAAAATCTAAAAAAAAGGTTGCAAAATTGAAATAAATAAGCTAAAATACTGTAAGTAAGTCTTAACAAATTTAAAGGAAAGGAGAGATGTTAGAACATCTAACATCGACAAAACTATAATGGCTGATAAATTAATTATTGTGGAATCTCCTGCAAAAGCAAATACAATAAAAAAGTTTTTAGGTGGAAGTACAAAAGTTGTAGCATCTATGGGACATATAAGAGATTTACCTAAATCTAAAATGGGAATAAATATAGAAAAGGACTTTGAACCAGAATATATTAATATAAGGGGAAAAGGAGATTTAATTAAAACATTAAAGCAAGAGGCAAAAAAAGCAAAGAAAATATATCTTGCTACTGACCCTGACCGTGAGGGAGAAGCAATTGCATGGCATTTAGCAACAATATTGGCAGATGAAGAAAATAAAATTACAAGAGTTACATTTAATGAAATAACCAAATCTGCTGTACAAAAGGCTATAAAAGAACCAAGAGATATAGATATAAATTTAGTAAATGCTCAACAAGCAAGAAGAGTATTAGACAGAATTGTTGGATATAAAATGAGTCCAGTTCTATGGAAAAAAGTAAGAAGAGGTTTATCTGCTGGTAGAGTACAATCTGTTGCAGTAAAACTAATTGTTGATAGAGAAGAAGAAATAGAAAAATTTATTCCAGAAGAATATTGGAATATTTATGCTAAGCTTAAAAGCAAAAAATCAAAAACAGAATTTGATGCACATCTTTATGGAAAACAAGGTAAAAAAATAGAGATAAGAAACGAACAAGAAGCGGATAAAATCTTAAAAGATTTGGAAAATGCAACATATATTGTAAATGACGTGAAAATAGGAGAAAAGAAAAGAACACCTGCACCACCATTTACAACAAGTACAATGCAACAAGAAGCATCAAGAAAATTAGGATTTACTCTAAAAAGAACAATGGCAACAGCTCAAAATTTATATGAAGGTATAAAAATCCCTGAAAAAGGTGTAGTAGGTCTTATTACTTATATGAGAACAGACTCAACTAGAATTTCAGAAGAAGCAAGAGCTGCTGCAAAAAAACATATAGTTGGAACTTATGGAGAAAGTTACTACGAAAATCGTTATTACAGAACAAGC
Organism: uncultured Clostridia bacterium; assembly: GCA_947594095.1. The sequence goes on from CANQEA010000012.1 coordinate 14,765, forward strand.
AAGGATTCACAAGATGCCCATGAAGCAATAAGACCAACATATGCTGATTTAGAACCAGATTCTATTAAAGATTATTTAAGCAAAGACCAATATAAACTATATAAATTGATTTATAATAGATTTATGGCAAGTCAAATGGCACCTGCTGTATTTGATACTATGGCTGTTTCAATTAAAGCAAATGAATATGATTTTAAGGCAAATGGTCAGAAAATAAAATTTAAAGGTTTTATGGTTTTATATGTAGAAGGAACAGATGAAAAAGAAAAAGAAGAAGCGGGAATGTTACCAGACTTAGAAAAAGATGAACAAGTAAGTTTAAAGAAATTGGATCCAAAACAAAGTTTTACAGAACCACCTGCAAGATATACGGAAGCAAGCCTTGTAAAAGCTTTGGAAGAAAAGGGAATAGGTAGACCAAGTACATATTCACCAACAATTACTACAATTTTAGAAAGAAGATATATAGAAAAAGAACAAAAACAACTTTTACCAACAGAACTAGGAAAAGTTGTGAATAAATTACTTACAGAAAACTTTGAAGATGTAATTAATGTAGAATTCACTGCAAAAATTGAAAATGAATTTGATGATATTGCAGAAGGTAAAGAAGCATGGAAAAAGATGATAAGAGAATTCTACGAACCATTTGAAAAAGAAATTGAGAAAGTAGAAAAAGAACTTGAACATGTTGAATTAACTGAAGAAGTATCTGATGTACAATGCGAAAAATGTGGTAGAATGATGGTTTATAAATATGGAAAATTCGGTAAATTTTTGGCATGCCCTGGCTATCCAGAGTGTAAAAATGCAAAACCTATTGTTCAAACTATTAAAGAGCCATGTCCAAAATGTGGTGGAAAAGTACAAATTAGAAAAACAAAGAAAAGAAGAAATTATTATATTTGTGAAAACAATCCAAAATCTTGTGACTACATCTCATGGAATAAACCAACAAGTAAAGAAAAAAAGAAATAAAATTAATACCCTATGCTACTAAAGCATGGGGTATCAATTTATCTTTTTATTTTTTTGCTTTTAAATATTTTTCTATTGCTGTGTCTGGGTTGTATATGCCTGTAAAGTCTTTAATTGGTGCAAATTCTTCTTTTTCACTAACACGAAGAAGAAGCATGTCATCAAAGTATTTAAATGCATCAAAAATAAAATTTTCAAATTTAAAACTGTTTGGCTTATCAGGTACTTGTTTAACACCTTCATCATTTACAAAGGTATTCTTTTTAAATGCTCTATGAAAAGGAAGATTAATATTTGCAACTTTTTCAATTGCTTCTATACTCATTAAATGAGAAAGCATATTAGCTTCTCTGTATAAGAACATACCATTTTCATCTTTCTGTTCAGATATATTTAAATCTATATCATCATAATCTAATATTCCAGGCTTTCCATCTTTTCTACAATACACTGCTGTTTTTTCTAATGCACCTTTTTTGAATATAGATTTTGATGCAATTTCATTATGTGTTGCAATAGTTAGGCCTAAGAATAAGGGGTCTACATTTTTAAGAAGTACATTATCAATTCCTCCAAAAGAACACCAACTAATTCCTTGTGATTTTAAGATATCTAAAATTCCTTTTTCTTTCATAGAAACAAATACATTTCCATTTCCATTTGAAGCTTCTTTTATCAGGTAAGGTTCTTGTAAAATAAGTTTTCTTTCTGTATTAATAATTGGTAAATTATTTTGTGTAAAAAATGTTACTTTATCTTTTGGATACCCGAAAAAGTCATTTAATTTAAAAAATTCTTTTGTTGCATAATCGTTATCTGTACTTGTCATAACAAACCATGGAAGAGATATATTATATTTTTCATTTGTAGATTTAATGTCATCACACATTATTTCAAATAATGATTTTTTTCTTGGTTTTAAATCAAGCATATAAGTCCCTTTAGGACCATGATATCTAAGTCTACTTCCTTGACCTCCTGCCATTGTTATTACAGCAATCTTTTCATTATGTATTACTTCTTCACCAAGTTCTGTATAATAGTCTATCTGTTCTTTAGTTAATTTGTTTTTTTCAAAGTGACGCAATGGAGAAAATGTATTGTAACTAAAGTTATCATTTTTCATAGAATTATCATATAAATTTAATATATTTTCAAAATCAATTTTTAATATTTGAGAGGTTAATATATTTTTTTCTTCATCATTTAGTTCATCATATAAACATAGTAAATGCTCTTGATCATATTTTTTTAGAATACTTTTAGCATTTTCTAAATTCGAGTCATTCATACAGATTATTCACTCCTTTATTATGCTTTCTTTTATATTAGTGTACAGCCTAATTTTGTGGATATATTGTTGGCATAGCGCCTTTTAAGCTGCTAATTGATAAATTTTTAGTCCAATCAGACATAGTAGATTCTTTAACATATTTTATTTCTTTTTCAACATCATAAGGGACTCTTACAAGGTTAAAAGAAATTGGCTTTAATTTTTGCTCACCATAAAAACCCTCCACTATTATATAAGATGCAAGAGTCGAAAATTTGTTACTTTTGTCATTAATATCATCATTTAACATTTCAACTGCAATACCAACACTACCAGGGTTAAACAATGTTTTATTTTTAAAGCGAACAATACATGGGGTATGAATATGTCCATATCCTATGATATCTGGTATAGGGTCAGAGTCTTTTTTACCAATGAAATCTGTATTTTTAAACATTTCTTCAGGGCCATCTAATTCTATTTTACCATTTTCACTGCCCTTATTTGAATACATTGGATTATATATATGGTCTAGGCTATAAGGTGATGCGTGAAAAAGTCTAATAAAGTAACCACTCATATAAAATTCGTGAATTTTTGGAAGGGAATATATAAAATTTGCCCTTTCTTCGCCAATTTTTACTCTAGACCAAAAACCTTTGTCTTTAGCCTCAGGACAACATATAGCATAATCCGTGTTTCCAATTAAAATTACCTCACATACTTCTTTTAATTTATCTATTACTAGGTCAGGGTTTGCACATTTAACAATACTATCACCTAAACAGAAAATTCTTTTGATGTCTCTAGCTTTTATATCTTCAAGTACTGCGTTTAATGCCGTGATATTTCCATGTACATCTGATATTATTGCAATTTTATCCATCGTTTAATGCTCCTTCTAAAAAATATTATTCATAAAATAAGTTTACTACAAAATATTCAAAAAGTCTACTATCAAAATGAAAAAATTACTATTTACAAAATTAATATTAGTGTGTTATAATCATTTTAGAAAAAGAGGTGTAATGATGAATCAAATCTTATCTGTTGATCAAGGAAATTATAATAATAAAAATAAAAAACAAAAACAACCAAAAAATAGTTTTAATAATCATAAAAATTCAGGACCAATAGAGATTACAAAAGTAGCTAAGTTTTTTGCTATAGCTATGATTATTTTTGGTGTATTTATGATTGGCTCTGGTTCTTATGCAATGGTGAAAAATGGATCAACAAGTTCTGCATCTAAAATGCCTATAATTACGATGGAGAGTGAGGCGGAGAAAACAGTAACTATAACTGTAACACATAATTCTCCATTAAAAGAAGTAAGTTATTATTGGAATCAAGGAGAACCAACACAAATTCCAACAAATGGTCAAAAACAAGTTTCACAAACAATAAGTATGCCTACTGGTGTAAATGTTTTACATGTTTATGCAATTGATGAAAATAATATAGAGGCAAATGCACAAGGTACTTACGAATTAGTAGGAGCTATTACAATAAATCTAGAAAGTGTTAGTACAGGTGTAAAAATAACAGCTGAAGGAGAAAATGAGCTTTCTTATATGACATATCGTTGGGATGATGAAGAAGAAACAAGAGTTGATATTAACAGTAAATCTTACGAAGAAGTGATAGAAGGACCTAGAGGTACTCACACATTAACAGTTGTAGTAGTTGATGAGAAAAATAATACAGAAACAAAAGAACAAAATGTTTTAACTTCAAAAGAGCCAGCTTTGGAGGTTATGAAAGATGAAGAAGATCCAACTAAATTTAAACTTATAGCCTCAGATGAAGAAGGTTTAACAAAGGTATTATTTGTTATTAATGGAACAGATAAAAAGAAAATAGATTTAACCAAAGTATATAAAGATGTAGAAGATAGGAAAGAATTTGAATTTTCATATAAGCTTCCAGAGGGTGAAAGTACTGTCGAAGTTACAGTGTATAATGAAAGTGACGTATCAAAAACAGAAACAGTAACCTTAATTAATGAAAATACAGAGGGTTAAAATAGTAGTAAAAGCAAGTAGTTTTACTTGCTTTTACTAAAAACGTCTTAATCAAGGAAAATATTGTTTTATTATATAGTATAATATATATTAAATTAAAATTAGAGGGGAATGAAAAAGATAAAGTGGAATGGAATTTGCTTAATATACTTACATATTTTTTAATATATTCCTTTTTGGGATGGATAATGGAATCCATTTTTAGGTCAATATGTGAAAAAAAAATAATAAATACGGGCTTTTTGATACGGACCACTTTGCCCAATATATGGAATTGGCGCTATATTTATGTTTTTATGCTTAGATAGATTTAGTGATAATATACCAGTATTATTTTTTGTAGCAATTATCGTTTGTACATTGTGGGAATATATAGTAGGTGTACTTTTAGAAGTAATATTTAAAACTAAATATTGGGATTATTCACATATGAAATTTAATTTCCAAGGAAGAATTTGTTTGTCCAATTCAATTTGTTGGGGAATATTGGGAATATTATTAATTAAATATATACATCCATTTGTTGTTTCTATAATACAAAAAATAGATACCTCTTTATTACAATACATTGTTGTAGTTGGTATGATGATATTCTTAGTTGATATGATAACAAGTATTGTAAAAGTTGTAAATATAAAATCTACATTAGAGAAAGTTGAAAAATTAAATGCTGAGATTAAAGAAAAATTACGAGAATTAAAAGAATCAGGTAAAGATACACATAAAGCGAAAGAAAGTATTAGTCAAGTTATAGAGCAGTTAAAGAAGAAAAGAAATAGAACAATTATACATCTGTATAGAAATGTGTATAGACTAAAGAAGGCTTTCCCTGCAATTAATAATAAGGAAATAACGGAAGTATTAAATAGAAAAATAGAATTAAAAAGAAAAAAGAAACAAGAAATAGATAAAAAAGGAAAGGAAAACGAAGGAGAGGAAATTTAAAATGGTACAGGAAATTTATATAATAGATGATGATGATTCTTCTATTGTTGTATTTAGAGAATTATTTAAAAATGATACTGAATATAAGTTTATTAGTGTAAAAAGTGATCAAATAGATATTGCTCTTAAGAATATACCTGCATTGATTGTTATTAATGAAGATGCAATTGATATAGACGTAGTAAGTTTATGTAGAAAAATTAGAAAAGACGAAGACAACACTATAACACCTGTAATAGTTGTTTCTTCAAGAGGTGATAAACAACATAGAGAAGAAATTTTAAAAGAGTCTATAGAATATTTTATAAAAAAACCCGTAGATGAACAATATTTATATTACACAGTAAAAAATTTAAATAGATTACTTTCGATAAATAGAAGAATAAGTCCATTAACAGGATTACCAGGAAATGTACAAATACACGCAGAATTAAAAAAGAGAATTTCAAAAGATGAAGATTTTTCTGTACTTTATTTTGATTTAGATAATTTTAAAGCATATAATGATGTTTATGGTTTCTTAAAAGGTGATCAAATAATTGCATTTACAGCACAAACAATCTTAAATGAAGTTCATAAAATGAATTATGATTCAGCTTTTGTTGGTCATATTGGTGGAGATGATTTGGTTGCAATAATTCCAGGGACAAGTTGCGAAAAGTTGTGTCAAAATATTATAGTTTCATTTGATAGCCAAGTAAAGAAATATTTTACAGATGACGATTTAGATAGAGGTTATATAGAAGTAGCTAATAGAAAAGGTATAATTGAACAATTTCCACTTACATCATTATCAATAGGAGTAGTTGTTGCAGAATCAGGAAGATTTCATAATATATTAGAGATAGGGGAAATAGGTGCAAGTGTAAAACATGCTGCTAAATCTGTTATGGGAAGTAGTTATGCAGTTGATCGTAGAAAATAGTTTATAATACCTGTATAGATACCCCATGCAAGTCTATTTTGGTAGGAGTCATCAAGTAGTTGCTTTTCTTCTTCAGGGTTAGATAAAAAGCCACACTCTACAAAAGCCAAGGGGATTTCTACGTGTTTTGCAATATAAACATTTCCAATTTTCATAGCAACACGATTATTTTCCTTTTGGATAGATTCATTTAAACTATTCTGAAGAGATTTAGCAAGTTCTATGCTTTTATCATCTCCATCTTTGTAAAAGCATTGCCATCCATAATATTGTGACTCGGGAATTTTATTTAAGTGAATAGATACAAATATATCGGCAGAACTTTCATTACCTATTTTTACACGGTTATGAACATCCGATATTTTTTTTTGTCTTATAGTTTTGCTATCTAAATCATAAATTGCATTATCGTCACTACGAGTTAGAATAACAGTACAACCGCTTTGCTCTAATAGCTTTTGGGCTTTTAATGTGATTGCTAAATTAGTCTCGGCTTCTGTTGTACCTGATGAACTTTCTGCTCCTTCATCAGGTGTCCCATGTCCAGCATCTAAGATGACAGTTTTGCCAGATACAGGTATACTTACAGTAGAAATAGAATCATTTGAAATCATATCGCTTTTTTTAGTTAAAGTAAAAACTAGTAGTGATATAAATACACTAGTTAATATTAGAATAAGTCTTTTTTTATTTAATAAAATCATATAAAAATAACCTCTTTCTATATATTATGAGGTTATTTTTATAAATATTACCAAAGGTTATTTTATTATTTTTTAGTTAGTATAAAATCGTAAGATTTAACAATGTCTGTTTCTGTGCCAGATGGGGAAGAGGTTTGAATTTGAAACTTTTCATTAACCTGCATTTCATCTACATGTGCCTCTTGTTTAGTTATTTCTTCTCCTTTGTGGTCTAGAAATGTTATTTCAATATCATAAGGCCCCTTTTTGGAATCAGTTAAATTTTCTAATGTAACGTAAAATCTCGTTTCTCCATTTTCTGATACTATGGATGCGTCCATTACTCTCATACCATCAAAAGTTCTTTGCTCTTCAAGTTGAGAACTATTATTTAATTGAGGTCCATAGCCTGTATCTTCTACAAATTGAAAACCTTTTCTCTTCTCAATGTCTATAAATATAAATACACATCCAATAACTAGACAAACAAGCACTAATACCACTAATATAATTTGTTTGTAGTTTCTGCTTTTTACTACATTTGATCCTTTTTCTTTCTTTTCTTTATCAGACATTTAATTAAGCTCCTTCCCATTCTATTTTTGAATATTATTTCTTATTAAAGTATATTATAATTAATAAAAATTTTCAAGAGATATTTTCATAAAAAGTAAAATATTAAAAATAATCGAGCTAATGTAATAGTTCTTTATCTAAAAATTTTTAGTATATTATCTCATATATAAAGATATATTTGCATTGATACGATTTCATCTTTAGGGGTAAGTTCTTATTGAAAGCAAGATTCAGTAAATGCACTAATAAATAGTGAGAGAACTTATGATTGTGGATACTCAACAATAATAAAAGAATAAACTGTACCATGAGCTGGTTCAACAACAAGACAGTTTATGAAGATACAGGACAAGAGTCTGAAGAATATATAACATACATAACATGTGGAAATATTTATTAGTTAGCTCTTTGTTATAAAAAAGATGGAAGTAATTCAGGTTTTAGAGGTACTGAATCAAATGAAAACTTCTTAATTAATACTATTACGATTGTATGTAAAAAAGAAGAGATATTATTACCTGCTCCGTAATAGTGGCAATCAACAAAAAACACAGATTTAAATTTATACAGTTATGGAGGAATAAATGTAAACCATCCAAAATTAGTTGAAAATATGACTTCAATAATATACATAGGAAATTTATCAGGCGAAACAAATAGATGGGCAAAGCAGTAACTATAGATGGAAGTATGTTTGTATGGATATCAAGATTTGCATATAAAATAACAAGTGGATATTATAGTAACACTGCTGGAACAATAGAAGTAGTATTTATAGATACAAACAATAATTTCTTAAGCCCATCAACTAATTCAGGAACTATAGTAAATATAATGGCACGTTAAGTGTAAAACCAGGTGTTGGATAATTAAGAAGTATGAAAATGATGACAATTTAAAAAATAATGAAGGACAATCGCCTGGTGACTTATACGAAAGTGCAGATCATGGAGGTTCAAAATGGGAAACAGTATATACACCAGATCGAACAAGCTGTCAAAATAGTTATAATAATGCATCATATATGAAAGGTGATGCAGTATGCGAAACTTCAAGTAGTTATACTGGCGTGACTATCACGCCAATTCCATCCAAGTTGTTCTTTGTACATAGCTAAATATCCTTATTTTTCTTCCCTTTTAATTGTAAGGAATAAAAAAGAAGGAGTTCATTTATGGTGGTCCTTTGTATAGTTAGTTGACTTTAATATAATATATGATAGAATATCCTCCGTAGAAATACGGAGGATAAAATTATGGAAGTGCTTGGTCGAGTTAGTGTGTGCATTCAAAAATAATGAAGGTGTATAGATTTATGGGAAGTTCCCCATAAACCTACACACCTTTCATAATTTTTATTGTTATCTAATTTTCTCCAAAATTAGAAAGTCGTGCTAAGACGTACATTTAAAAGGAAATCCTGTGGCTCAAAACTAAAACCAACGTTGAATTCAAGTCTCCTTGGCTTGCCAGTGTTATTAAGCGTAGACGTCCAGTAGTAACGACTAAGCGGCAAGCCACCGGGATTAGAACTAACCCTATAACACATAGCCTCAAATGCCGACCACTCTGCGACTGATGGAACAAACCATGTTTTTCCATATTTTGTTAAACTTCCATTAGCTTGAATTACATTCCACATATCGCTTTGGTTTGTAGCTCCATAATTACCATAATTACTTATCCACCAATTTGTGTTTTTTATTCCATCCCCAAAATTGCCAGTTGAATTAGCTATGTTTATGTCAGAAAAATTTCCACTCTTATACCAATAATAGGTACGACTACTGACATCTTCTAATGCCATCACATAAAATCTATCTGTTGTACCTCCTGTTCCTTGTGCTACTTTTATCATTTTCTGTGTAATTTTTCCAAATCCCCTTCCATCTTCCTCTGATACTGTATATTTTTTTAATCCACTTGTTACTTTATCATATTGGTAATTCCATTTTTGTGTTCCATTTGAGCCTACTGCCAAATCTGCATATATTATTCCATCTGCTGTTCCATCTCCATCTAAATCTGCATAGTATCCTATATAATCTGTATCTTCTGATGCGTATTCAATATTTTCCCCACAAACAGTAGTAATACTATTAATTGTAAAGTTTTCATTTGATGCTGTACTATTAAATCCCGAATTACTACCATCTTTATAATAACAAAGATGAAGATAATATGTTGAACCACCAGTTATATATGTCGTATATTCTCCAGTTTGTTGTCCTGAAATTTTCATGAACTGTCCTGTTTCAATATTGTAGCCTGGAGCGGCAGTAGAATTGTTTATTGTTGCGTATCCATA
>CANQEA010000013.1 GCA_947594095.1 uncultured Clostridia bacterium
TGTCTATTTTTAATAACTTTGAATTTATTTCTCAAGATAATGGTGCAGATAAAGACCATCATAAAAGTAGGAGAGAGAGGCAGTTTTGAAAAATGAATATCTTAAATTTTAAATAAATATTAATAAAATTTCACAATTAAGCCTAAATCTCTTACAAAATATTTTTAGAAAATAAAATCATAAAAATGAAATCTATAATATAAAATTTTGAAAATTAAAAATTCAAAATCAAAATCCAAAAACCGAACATTTGTTACAATTAAAATTTTGCAAATTTAAATGTAATTTTTATAAATATTTAATAAAATTTTAAAATAAATTTCTAATTATAATATTATAAAATGATTTTATTTTATAAAGCTTCAAAACCGATTTTAAGACATTTTTATATTTAAATAATAAAGTTAATCATTTGGAATTCAATTTGAATACTTAAAAACTATTATCTATATAATGTAAAATGGTTTAAATATTGTAAAATCAATGCTTTTTGAAAAATACTGAAAAATGGCTAAAAAAACGACACACGAGAATCGATTTTAAGCCGTTTTTATAAAAAAGGCATATAGTTTGTTGTCTATAAATTTTAGCAAAATACTGAAATATGGGCATTTGCAGATTTTTGATAAAATTTTTAAAATATAAATATAAAAAATTAAAATTTATAATATAAAAAATAAAATCATATATAAGATTAAGAAAAACTTGTAATAAGCATAAAATGACGAAGCTCCAGAATCAAATATAAGACATTTTAATGTTAAAGTAATATAACTTGTTGTCTAAATATACAAATAGAATTAGCTGAAAGTGGCTAATAGCAAGAGATAGCAGTAATTTATGAATATATGGTTTTATTCCTATTCCTATTTGCGCAAAACTTTGATTTTGTGCAATGTCATATATCTTTAAAAAGAGGTAGAAAACTTTGCAGCTTTCCACCCCATCTATTAACATTTAGACCTTTTCTAATATTCTTATTTGAATTTCTTAATAAAATTATCTATTTTATCAATAAACTCATCATTTGTTTTTGTTTGTGTCATTTGACTAATAACTTGCTCTGTAACATCTGCTACAGGCATGCTATTCATTGCTTTTCTTAAGGCAAAAACAGTTTCTCTTTCTTTTGATGTTAATAGAAGGTCTTCCCTTCTTGTTCCAGATTTATTAATATCAATAGCAGGGAAAATTCTTTTTTCAGAAAGTTTTCTATCAAGATGAACCTCCATATTACCTGTACCCTTAAATTCCTCAAAAATGACATCATCCATTCTACTACCTGTATCTATTAAAGCTGTAGCAAGTATTGTTAGGCTTCCCCCATTTTCTATATTTCTTGCAGCCCCAAAGAATTTCTTAGGTTTATGAAGTGCAGCTGGGTCAATACCACCAGAAAGAGTTCTTCCAGATGAAGGAATAACTAAGTTATATGCTCTTGTAAGTCTTGTTATACTATCTAATAAAATGACAACATCTTTTTCTTGTTCTATTAATCTTTTAGCACGTTCTAAAACCATTTCTGCAACTTTAACATGATGTTCTGGTAATTCATCAAACGTAGAATGTATTACTTGACCTTTTATTGAACGTTGCATATCTGTAACTTCTTCAGGTCTTTCATCTATTAATAAAACAATTAATTCTACTTCTGGATTGTTTTTTACTATACTATTTGCAACTTTTTTAAGAAGAGTAGTTTTTCCTACTTTTGGTTGGGCAACGATCATTCCCCTCTGCCCTTTTCCTATTGGACACATTAAGTCTATAATTCTTGTTGCATAATCTGTAGGCTCAGTTTCTAGCTTTAATTTTTCATCAGGATAGATAGGAGTTAATTCATCAAATCTTTTCCTTTTCATTGCCTTTTCTGGGTGTTCTCCATTTACTTCTCCAACAAATATAAGTGATGGGAATTTCTCCCCTTCTTTGAATCTTGAAATACCTTTAATTATATCTCCTGTATCTAACCTGAATCTACGAATTTGTATCATTGAGATGTAAACATCTTTATCACTAGACAAAAAGTTTTCACCTCTTAAAAAGCCATATCCATCTGGTAAAATATCTAATATTCCTTCTACAATTTCATCTCCATCAGTTGTTAACTTATAATCTACGATTCTATCTCCATTTGAATCATATTGTTTTTCAGGAACTTCTTTTTTTTCTTCATATTCATCTACTGTAGCTGATATTGTTTCATTTGATTGTGCATTATATACTTGTTTTAATATTTCAATTAATTCTTCCTTTTTTAACTTTGATATATTTTTAATATTATTTTGTTTTGCGTATTCTTTTAAATCTACCAAAGTCATTTCTTCGAAATTTGGCATATATTCCTCCTAATTTATTAATATTTAATTTTTTAATTTATTATTTTTGGGATTTGAATAAGAAGTTTGAATAAATAAAAAAATCAATTAAATTTTATAACATAACTATTATATCACACTTTTTTAAAAAAATAAAGCAAAATTAAAATAAATCTCTTATTTTGAGATTTATTATAAACCACTATCCATATAAACTTTTTCATTAGGTAGATACATATCTAGTCTTTCTCTTGCTAATTGCTCAATAAATTCTAATGAATTGACATCTTCTTTTTTTTGGTCAAGCTCTTGTTTTTCACTTTTAGCTTCTTCTATTTTTGTTTCTAATTCTGCACAGTCATCACTATATTCATTTAATGTTATTTGTTGATTTGTAAATGTAAATATTGCATAAAAAGCAACTAAAAAAACAATTATTTTAGTATATATTTTTTTCTTGGTTTTCATAAGTAATTCTCTCCAATTCTAACGTATAAATTGATAAATTCTATATTATATTATTCTACAAAAAATAACAAAACCCTTCTTTTTCCTCTAAAATTACATATAATTTATAGATATAATATAGATTTTTTTGTAGGAAATTGTATATTCTACTATAGAATTGACACTTCTTCCCTGCTATGCTTGTTTTTTATTCCATTTCTTTAAATTAAAAATACAAAAGGTTATTGGTTTAAAGAATATTTTCTTGAGTCTTTTTATTATAAATGTAAATGGAATTAAAATAATATGTATTAATTTATATATACTATTTTTTAATATTTTAACAAGAAATACATTAACTTTAATTACATGATTGCTTAAACACAACATATAAATTGTAAGTCCTATTATAATGCCTAAAAACATAAATAATCTTATTTCACCATTGTTAAACTTAAATATTGAATATAAAATTACTGCACCTGTTAATATCCAAAATATAAAATCTTCTATATATGTCACAAAGTCTTTTGTTTCAAATGTTTTTCTAAGTACTCTAAAAAAATCAAATAATAATCCAATTATTATACCATTTATTATAAATATAAAAAATAAAATTGCCTGATTATTAACCATTATTAATCACATTCCTTTATAAGCACACATACTAATTTTTAACAAATTTATTTAAAAATTTTACTAATTAATCCTCCACTTGTCTTATTTGATTCTTTATCACTATAATTTAAACTATTAATATCTCCTTCAACTATTACTTCAGATGTATCAATACTTAATTTATTAATTCTTAAATTTTCACCCTTTACTGTAAGTAAACCTAATTCTGTTTCTAAAATTACAACTTGGTCATCAAAACTAAGCACATCTAATACTCCTGAAATAGTTAGTTTTCCCCTATTTTCTAATATAATATTTTGTATTACCCCAGTACTTGGACTTTTTCTTTCTTCTATAGTCATATTAATTCCGCTCCTTTCATACCCTTTTATTTAAAAAGCTCTAAAATATATATATTCAGAGGTTGTCTATTTTAGAACTATAACAAAAAAGAATTAGTATAATTTTTAAATAAAAAATTAATACTAATTCTTTAAAGAAATGTTTTATAATATTTTACTATGAATCTCATCTAAAACTCTATCTTCTACTATATCTTTAAATGTAATTGATATTTTACTTTCAGATACATTAAATTCTAACATTTGTAATTTATTTTTTTCAACTATATCTATTATTTCTTTTATTATTTTAGTATTTCTAATAATTCCATTTCCTATAATTGAAATTCTAGATATATCTTTTTTTACAACACTTTTCACCTTATTTTCTTCAATTACTTCTGAAATAACTGTACCTGGTTTATCATTAAAAGTAGATTTTGTTATAATTGGAATTTTGAATTTATCTCCAATTTCCACACATCTATTATGCAAAACCTTTGCACCCTCACTTGAAATTTCAAGCATTTCTTCATAAGATAAAGATGATAGCTTTTTTGTGTTCTTAGTTTTATTTGGGTCAGCAGTATATACTCCATCAACATCTGAAAAAATATAACAATTTTTAGCTTTTAATGCAGCAGAAATAGCAAGTGCTGTTGTATCAGATCCTCCTCTTCCAAGAGTTGTAATATCTAGATTTTCATTTACACCTTGAAAACCTGCAACAATTACAATTTTTCCTTTACCTAATTCTTCATTAATTCTTTTTGTATTTATTGCATCTATTTGTGCATTTTGATTTGTATTATTTGTAATTATTCCTGCCTGCCATCCTGTTAATGAAATTGCCTTATACCCCATACTATTTAGTAGAATTGCAAGTTTTGCAATAGAAATTTGTTCTCCACTGCTAAGTAACATATCCATTTCTCTGTCTTCTAATTTTGAAGACAATTCTTTTGCTTCACATATTAACTTATCTGTTGTTTTACCTTGAGCAGATAAAACTACTACAATATTATTTCCTTTATTATATAAATCTATAACTTTATTTGCTACCATTTTTAGTTTGTCATTATCAGCAACAGAACTTCCTCCAAATTTTAATACAATTGTATCCATATTACTCTCATTCCCTTCAGAATGTTTTTTATTATATTGAATATAATAAAAATATATAGAGCCCATTTTATTTAAAAAGTGGCTCTATATAGTATATTCTGTAAGTTATAAAAATGGTACAAAGATATCTAGAAAATACCTTCTATTTCGCCGTTTTCATTTATATCTATGTTTTCTGCAGCAGGAGTTCTAGGTAATCCTGGCATTGTCATAATTTTACCAGCTAATGCTACAACAAATCCTGCTCCATTTTTAAGTTCAACTCCTCTTATTGTAATATCATAATCATTGTTACATTCTAAATTTTTAGGGTCATCTGAAAATGAATATTGAGTTTTTGCAATACAAACTGGAAGATTTTTATACCCTAAAGATTCTATTTTTTTAATTTCTTCTAAAGCTTCATTTGAAAATACTACTCCTTTTGCTCCATATATATTTTTTGCTACTTTACTTATTTTTTCTTGTATAGAATCTTCCAAAGGATATATGTACTTAAAATTGTTTTCACTTTCTACTAATTTAGTTAGTTGTTCTGCTATATCAATTGCACCTTCCCCACCTTTGCTCCATCCTTCAACTAAACTAATAGATACATTTTGTTCTTTTAGTTTTTTAGTTAATATTTCTATTTCTTTATCTGTATCCTGAACATATCTATTTAAAGCGACAATAACTGGTAATCCAAATTTATTTTTAAGATTATCAATATGACGAAGTAGATTGTCTAATCCTTTTTCTAGTCCTTCAATGTTTTCTTCTTGAATAAGTTCTTTAGATACACCGCCATGATATTTAAGTGCTTTTATTGTACTTACAATAACAACTGCATCTGGCTTTAAACCTGCTTTTCTACACTTAATATCTAAGAATTTTTCTGCTCCTAAATCTGCGCCAAAGCCTGCTTCTGTTACTACATAATCTCCAAGTTTTAATGCAAGTTTTGTTGCAATTATACTATTACATCCATGAGCTATATTTGCAAATGGGCCACCATGAATAATTGCAGGAGTATGCTCTAATGTTTGAACTAAATTTGGCTTAATTGCATCTTTTAATAATACTGCCATTGCACCTTGTGCTTTTAAATCTTTTGCAAAAATTGGTTTATCTTCTTTGTTATATCCAACAACAATGTTTCCTAATTTTTCTCTTAAATCATAAATATCGTTTGATAAACATACAATTGCCATAATTTCTGATGCAACAGAAATATCAAATTTGTCTCTTCTTGGTACAATATTTTTTTCTTCTGACAGTCCAGTGTCAACGACTCTTAATTGTCTATCATTTAAATCTACACATCTTTTCCAAACTACTCTGTCAAAGCCAAGTTCATTTCCAAAATATATGTGATTATCAATCATACTTGATAATAAATTATTTGCAGCAGTAATAGCATGTATGTCTCCTGTAAAATGTAAATTAATATCTTCCATTGGTGCAACTTGTACTTTTCCCCCACCTGTTGCTCCACCTTTAATTCCAAATACAGGTCCAAGAGATGGTTCCCTTAGTGCAAGAACAGCATTTTTTCCAATTCTTCTTAATCCATCTGCAACTGCAATTGAAATTGTAGTTTTACCTTCTCCAAGGGGTGTTGGACTCATTGCTGTTACTAAAATTAATTTTCCATCTTTTTTGTCTTTTCTTTTTTCATAAACTTTATCTGATATTTTTGCTTTATATTTACCATATAATTCAATATCATCTTCTGTTAAATCTAATTTTTTTGCTACATCTATTATATTATCTAATTTAGTATTTCTTGCAATTTCTATATCTGTCATTATTACTCCCCCTTGTATATAAATTTATTTAATTATCTATTTACTTATATTATAAGACCTGCAATTAAACCAATTAGAGCACCAACAAATACTTGGATTGGTGTATGTCCTAATACTTCAACTAATTTCTCTGTTACTTGTACACCTGTTAATCCTGGTGTTTCAATAATTTTATTTAGCATGGCGGCTTGTTTTCCTGCAGCTCTTCTAATACCACATGCATCATACATAACTACAAATGCAACAATAAGAGATAGTGCAAATATTGGAGTACTAACTCCTTCATATTTTCCAATTAAAGTAGTAAGTCCAACAACAACTGCTGAATGAGAGCTTGGCATTCCACCTGCTCCCATAATTCTTTTAAAATTAAATTTTTTAGTTGTAACTAAATCATAAATCAGTTTAAATAATTGAATACAAAACCAAAGTAAAAATGGTACATATATGTATTTATTCTGTATAAATGCCACAAAATCATTCATCATTTAAAATTTCCTCCATATTTGTAAATTAATCATTGTTTTCTTCAGTATTAAAGTCTTCTTCTACTAATTCTGAATCTTTATTTACTAATATTGTTATTTTCTTTTCTGCAGATTCTAATATTTTATTACATTCTTTTGCAAGCTTCATTCCATCTTCAAATTTAGAAAGAGATTCGTCTAGGCTTAATTCTCCTTTTTCAAGTTCTGAAACTATCCCTTCTAAAGCTTGCATCTGTTCCTCAAAATTTTTATCTTTACTCATAATTTACATATCTCCTTTATCATACAATAAAAATTAAAATTATAAATTTAGTATTATCCAACAACTTTAGCTTGTACATTTCCATCTTGTAATTTTATTGAGATATTATCTTCTTTATTTAATGAATTAATACTTTTTACAACTTTACCTTCTTTTTCTACAATAGAATATCCTCTAGATAATGTTTTAAGAGGACTTAAAGTATCTAGTTTTGTTATTAATTCTATGTATCTTGTTTTTTCTCTTTCTTTATTATTTCTCATTATAGTTTCTAAACTCTTAATATATTTATCTAACAAAATATAATGTTCTTGAATTTTTCTTGTTGGTTCTTTAAAAACTGTACTTGATAAAACCTTTTCAAATCTTAATTTCATAAATTCTAGTTTTTTTGTTAATGACATTTTTAATCTATCTTGATACATATCTATTTTTTGTTTAATTTCTTTAATATCTGGAACAGCAAGTTCTGCTGCTGCAGATGGTGTTGGCGCTCTTAAATCAGCAACAAAATCTGCTATTGTAAAATCTGTTTCATGTCCTACTGCAGAGATAATTGGAATTTCAGAATTATAAATACTATGTGCAACAATTTCTTCATTAAAAGGCCATAAATCTTCTAATGAACCTCCACCTCTAGCTAAAATAATTACATCAGCTAATTTATTTCTATTCATATATTGTATCGCGTCTGATATTTTTTCTGCTGCTCCTTCCCCTTGAACAGGTACAGGAAGTAACCTAATATATACATTAGGATTTCTTCTTGTAGATACATTTATAATATCTCTTATTACTGAACCTGTTTGTGAAGTAAGTACACCAATTATTTTTGGCATTTGTGGAATTTTAATTTTATGTGATAAATCAAACATTCCTTGTTTTTCGAGTTTTGCTTTTAATTCTTGGTATTTGGTAAATAAATCTCCCATTCCGTCTTGTTCCATTACTTTTGCATAAAGCTGATAAACTCCATCTCTTTCAAATACAGATACATTTCCAAATATAAGAACTTTCATACCATCTTTTGGAACAAAGTTTAACCTTGTAGCATAGCTTTTAAACATTATACATTTAATTAAACAATTTTCGTCTTTTAATGTAAAATACATATGTCCTGAATAATGATTTTTAAAGTTAGATATTTCTCCTTTAACTAATACTTCAGCAAGTCTTTCATCTTCTTCAAATTTGCCTTTTATATAGTTATTTAGTTCAGTAACTGTAATCGCCATATCAGAATATTTCATTTTAATTTATTCCTTCCCTATTTCCTTTACCACACTTGCTAAAATACCATTTACAAATTTTTTTGAGCTGTCTTCTCCATATTTTTTAGCAAGCTCAACTGCTTCATTTATAACTACTTTATAAGGAATATCTGTATAATTAAGTTCATAAATTGCTAAAGATAAAATAGCTAAATCAATTTTAGAAATTCTATCAAATTTCCAATCTGATTTTAAATTTTTTATAATAAATTCATTAATCTCTTCTTTATTTTTTTCTATTCCATGTATAGTGTCATTAATATAAATTTTTGCATCTTCGTTTTCTATTTGGTTACTTTCTATATAAAGTTCAATTTGGTCATTTAGTTCTTCTTGTTTTTGTATTTGCATACTATAAACTAGTTTAAATGCTTCCTCTCTTATTGCTGAACGATTCATTTTTAAATAGATCCTTTCATTTTTGTTAAAGTTCTACATTCTATCAATAAAACTTTTTAGTTTTGTTTTAACATCTTCTTTATTTTGTTGTACATAATTTCCAATAAATGCACCAAGCCCAATTACAACAATCGCTAGAATTAGGTCATGTAATCTGGTAATTAATATTAAAATAGCAATAACAACACCAATAATTGCACCTTTATAGCGATTCCAAAAATTTTTTACTTCATCCATGGTTTTACCTCCTAATTTTAAATTTAAGCTTCTTCTATATGATTTTCAATTTTTGGAGCTACTTTCTTTACTGTAATATTTACTTCTTTAACATCTAAGTCTGTAGCTGTTTTTACTTTTTCTTTAATTTTTGCTTGTAAATTAGCAGATAAGTCTTTAATTACTGCATCTGAACTAATTATTAAATTAATATATACTCTTACATTATTATCTTTGTCTAATTGAATCCTCGTTGATATATCTTGTGCACTTTGGAAGTCCATTGCTACTGAATTAACTAAATTTTCTATAGTTTCTTTTGAAATCATTAATTTTCCACTTTCGTTTTCAAGTAAAACTCCTTGACTTTCTTTAATTTGTTTTTTAGATGTTGGATCAAAGAAAATACATCTAATAGAAAGTAAAATAAATACTATACATACTCCTAAAACTATTCTACCTGACGTTTCTCCCAACACTACAGTTTTAATAATATCACCAACTAGTCCAATATCTAACCAACCAAAAATAATTACACATAATATAATTGATAAAATTAATATAATATTAGAATATAAAATTAATGCGATTTTTTCAATAACTTTCATTACAAATCTACTCCTTTTTTATATATTTTTAATTATAATTAATAATATTATAAACATATATAGAAGCGAACTTATTATATTAATATCATTTTTGAATTTAAAGTTCGCTTTTTTAATATTTTAGCTTTATTCATTTTCTTTAGTTTCTTCTTCTTTTTCATCTTGTACTATATCAGTATTTACACCTTGTACATGCACATTTACTTCTTCTACTTGCATACCTGTCATACTTTCTACAGCTTTTTTTACTCTTGTTTGAATTTCAAATGCAATGTCAGGAATTCTTGAGCCATATTCAACAATAATACTAACATCTATTTTCACACTAGTTTCTGACATATCAACTTTAATGCCTTTTGCTAAATTTTTCTTTCCGCTTAATACTTCAGAAATTCCACCTGCAAATCCTCCTGCCATCCCTGATACACCAGCAACCTCAGATACAGCTACACCTGCAATAACAGCAATTACATCATTTGAAATTTTTATTCCCTCATTTTCAGTTTTTATTTCTTCTTGTAATTCTACTACTTCTCCATTTTCTTCGTTTTTATTTTCTTCTTCCATTAAAACTCCTCCTTTTTATTTGAAAGATTTTTATGATATAAGTATATCAATTTTTTTGTATTTTTACAACTGTTTTTGGAAAATTTACAAAAATACATTTAATATTAATAAAAAAAGGATATCCAAATTAGGATATCCCGAAAAAGTTAATTAGTGATAATAGTTGTGATTGTGAATGTTAATAGATTAGAGTTTTATTATCGATAAAGAATTTTTAATCTTCATCTTTTTTTAGTGCACTCAAACCTGATAATGTTGCGTCAGAAATTTCTTTAATTTCCTCAGTTACGGGTTTACCATTGAGTGCCTCGTTCTGTGTGTTAAGCACTTTCATTAAGGCAGGAATTTGCGAAATAGTGTCAATTAATATATTGCCTGTTCCGCCCTTTCCTATATCAGAAATGTTTCCACCGCCGATATTGACAAACTCAGCATTTTGACCGATATTAGCCATAATTTCTGCTGTTGAAGTGGCAACTTTAACTTGAGCATCTGTTTGAATTCTCAGCTTCTCAATTTCAAAGTTGACCTTTTCATTTGCTGCACGAGCTTCGGCAAGCTGTTTTTCGCCTTCAGCTTCAGCAAGCTTTTTCGCTTTGATACCTTCAGCTTCAGCGAGTTGCTTAGCTTTGATACCTTCTGCATCAGCAAGCAAATCAGCTTTCTTACCTTCAGCCTTGGCTACTGCCTGAGCTTTTGTTACTTCAGCTAATGCAAGACCTTCTGCCCGCGTTTTTTCAGCCTGTGCTTCTGCTGTTTTCTTAACAGCTTGTGCGTCACGTTCAGCAACAGTTACACGAGCTTCAGCCTTTGTTTTTTCAACATCAGCATTACCTTGAGCTTCTTTACGCGCCGCATCAGCATTGCGTTCAGCAACTTTTATAGTTGCTTCAGCTTCAATGGTTTTAACATTTGCTTGTGCTTCTGCTTCAACTCGTAATTTTTCTTTTTCAGATTCTGCACGAGTAACTATAACCTCACGTTGTTTTTGAGCAGCAAGATTTTCTTGCTCAGCCTTCATAACTGCAACAGCACCCTTACGCTCCTCTATTTCACGACTACGAATTGTTGCCTGCAGTTCTCCGGCTACGTTAGCATCCGCATTTGCTGTTTCTGTAGCAATTTTGAACTCCGCTAATTTCATATCGGTGTCCTTACGTTTTTCCTGCTCAGCCAATTCTGCTTCCATCTGGGCTATTCTAGTCTCTTTTTGAGCAGTTGCCTCAGCGATTTCAGCTGCTTTGGTTGCTTCTGCTCTACGTTCACGCGTTGTTTGATCAACTTCTGCCATTTTAATCTGTGCAGCTTTATCTTTTTCTGCTGAATCAAGCACAGCGATGTTAGTAAAGTATCCATTCGGATCGGTAACATCTTGGATATTAAGCGATACCAGTTCAAGACCCATGTTGTCCATTTCATCAACAACACTTTCTTGTACAGCTTTTTTGAATGCTTCCTTATCCTTTTGGATAGCTTCAGGCGTCATAGATGCAACAACATCACGTACCGCACCCATAAGGGTTAACTTAACGTCTGCCTTAATACCATCATTTCCGCGTTCTTTAAATGATATTATTGCAGTTCGAAGCTTTTCTTCATCAGAAATGCAAGGACGAATTTGAGCTGTCCAATCTGCAATGATAGGCACAGCCGTTGAAGTCATAATTTCGTCTTTATCTGCCGTTACTGTAAGCATACACAGATCAAAATAATCCGCTTTCCGGAATATCGGTATTACGAACGCACCTCCGGAAATCTTGATTTTAGGTTCTTTGCCGCCAGTTATAATTAGTGCTTTATCTATGTCTGCAACTCTGTAAATTGCAAACAAGAAGCCTATTATAGCAATAGCCGCTACAATGATACCTATAATCCAAAGGTGACTTGCTATAAAATTAATGAAACTCATTTTGTCTCCTCCTAAAGAAATATTGTTTCACAAACACTTACCACTAACTTTCTTTTTACAAAATTAGTAATAAAACTCTAATAGTAGTATACCAGATTTTTATGTGAATGTTAATTTATGTAAAGCAAAAAATAATATAATAAGAAAAAGCAGCCAATTCTGGCTGCATAATTCCGGGGCTGTTATTTGTTATTATGCGAAAAGTTTCGCAATTTCTTCTGAGTTTTTTGTCATGGGATAAGCTTTTTCCCACGACTTTCTCTTATGATCATAAGACCAACCAAGTTCCTGCATTTTTCTCCGATTCGTTCTGGCAACTATAATGTTGCCATATCCATCCACCTCGTAAGTAACTCCTCCATTTTCGAGCTCACTTTGTACTTTTTGTTTTAATTCAGTTGACATTCTGTTTTCCTCCATAAGATATATTTTTAAAAGCCCCTATCAACTTATGTCGACTATATCTATTTTAGCATATTACTCAAGCTTTTGCAAGGTAAAAAATGGAAATGAACACTGATATACAGTTTAAGATTGTGAATAACACCATTTAAAATATAAAAATCAATACGCCAATAATTGCGGATGCTATTGCAAGAATCAAAACTGCTCCTGCTGATACATCTTTTGCAATTTTTGCCTTTTCGTTTTTTTCTGTAGTTATCATATCTACAACAGTTTCAATTGCAGTATTAAAAAGTTCGCCTGCAATAACTATTCCAAAAAGAATAATACATATAATCCATTTAAATAAACTTATTTTAAATATTATTCCAGCAATTATAACAGCTATCATAATTACGACATGAATTTTCATATTTCTTTCTTTTTTAAATGAAGTTATAACGCCTGTAATTGCATATTTAAAGCTATTAATTAATTTCTTGGTTTTTGCTCTCATTTTCATTAATTGTGCTTGATTTCTCGCCTTGCACTTTTTCCTCCTTAAAAACAAATTTATTTATAATGCTTGTGTAAATTATCAAATATGAAATAGAAATAGTGAATCCTGCTATAACATCACTTGTATAATGTACACCTAAATAAATTCTGCTTGTTCCTATTAATAAAATAAGAATAGATAAAATACTAATTAATAATATTTTTAATTTTTTATTTCCTATGTATTTATGAATTAGATAAATTAAGAAACCATAAAAAGCCATGCTAATCATTGAATGACCAGATGGAAAGCTGTAACCTGTTTCGTCAATTAATCTATAATCTGTTGGTCTTGGTCTTTGAACTATGTTTTTAAATATTACATTTAAAATTGCAATAATAAGTAAATTAATGCTAACAGATAGTCCTATTTTCTTATCTTTAACGAATGTTAGTAATATTGCTGTTATTGTAATTAGTGTAGTTGCACTACCTAAGTTTGTTATAACTATTGCAAATGGTGTTAATACATCTGATATTAAATATTTAGATATAAATTTGTATCCTATTATATCAGCAGTCATAATTTCTTTATCAAAAACATCTTCGACTATTGCAGCAAATATAACTATTGTAATAAAAAGCACTATCCATTTTAAGTTTTTGATAAGAAAATCCTTTATTTTATCTTTCATTATTTAATCTTCCTTATTTTAAACATGCTTTAACTAATCCAACAAATAATGGTGCTGGACGATTTGGTCTAGATTTTAATTCTGGATGGAATTGTGATGCGATAAAATATGGATGGCTAGGCATTTCTACCATTTCAACTAACAATCCATCTGGTGATGTACCAGAAATAACAAGACCTGCTTTTTCTAAACTTTCTCTATAATTATTATTATATTCAAATCTATGACGATGTCTCTCTGAAATTTCATTTTTTCCATATAATTTATGTGCAAGGCTTCCTTCTTTTAATACACATGGATATGCACCAAGTCTCATTGTACCACCTTTTTTATCAATTCCCTTTTGTTCTTCCATAATATGTATAACTGGATTTTTAGTATTTTCATCTATTTCAGCTGAATTTGCATCTGATAATCCAAGTACATTTCTAGCATATTCTACAACTGACATTTGCATACCTAAACATATTCCTAAAAATGGAACTTTATTTTCTCTAACATATTTTATTGTTTCTATCTTTCCTTCTATTCCGCGGTTTCCAAAGCCTCCTGGAACAATAACTCCATCAATTCCTTCTAGCTTTTCTTGTACATTTTCTTTAGTTATTGTTTCAGAGTCAATTAATTTTACTTTAACTTTTACATTATTTGCAAAGCCTGCATGATATAAACTTTCAATTACAGATATATATGAATCTTCTAATTTTACATATTTTCCAACTATTGCAATTGTAACCTTTTTATCTTCATCTATGTTTCTAATATTATTAATCATTTCTTCCCATTTTGTATTATCTGGAATATATTTTTCTAATTTTAAATGGTTACATGCTTCTCTAGCTAATCCTTCTTTTTCTAGCATTAAAGGTACTGCATACAAACAATCAGCCGTTTTATTTTGTATAACACTTGTTTTTCTAACATTACAAAATAGTGATAATTTTTCTCTTATCGTATCTGGAATATCTTGTTCAGTTCTACAAACTAATATATCTGGCTTAATACCTAAACTTTGTAATTCTTTTACAGAGTGTTGTGTTGGTTTAGATTTAATCTCATTTGAACCAAATATATATGGTAATAATGTAACATGAATATATAATACATCTTCTGGATTTTTTTCTAAACCTACTTGTCTAATTGCTTCAATAATAGATAAGCCCTCAATATCTCCTACTGTTCCCCCTATTTCTGTAATTACAATATCAACATCTGAATTTTCAAAACCATATATTTTTTCTTTTATTTCATTTGTAATATGTGGAATTACTTGTACGGTTTTTCCTAAGTAATCTCCTCTTCTTTCTTTTTCGATTACATTTGAATAAATTTTTCCCATTGTAACACTAGAGTTAGATGTTAAATTTTCATCAATAAATCTTTCATAATGCCCTAAATCTAAATCTGTTTCTGCCCCATCATCTGTTACAAAAACTTCTCCATGTTCATAAGGATTCATTGTTCCTGGATCTACATTAATATAAGGGTCAAATTTTTGTATTGTTACATTATATCCCCTATTTTTTAACAATCTTCCTAAAGAAGCGGCTGTTATTCCTTTACCTAATCCTGATACTACTCCACCAGTTACAAATATGTATTTTGTATTCATAGTTCCTCCTAAAATAACCAAATAAAAAAGATTAAAAAAATCCCCTTTAAAATTGGTTTTTTTTTAATCTATCTATAGTTTATCATTTATTTTATTTTTTGACAAGATATTTTTAAAAATTTAACTAAATTACATATAATAACACACAAAGTAAATGTAATATGCTAGATATAATACATAAAACATGGAAAACTGAATGCATCCATTTGTGTTTTTTACCAACTGCATATAAAATAGCACCTAATGTATATACTAATCCACCTGCTAGTAATAATGTAAATCCTGCTATTCCTAAGTATTCAATTAAAACATTTATTTTAAATATAATTAACCAGCCCATAAGTAAATAACAAAACATTGAAAACTTTTTAAACTTTTTTAAATCAATAGAGTTTAAAACAATACCAAGAATTGCAATGGCCCATATTATGCCAAATACAGACCACCCTGTAGCTACACTTTCTTGCCTTAAAGTACATAAACAAAAAGGTGTATATGAACCTGCAATTAATAGAAATATTGAACAATGGTCTATTATTTGAAATACTTTTTTAGCCTTTAAGTTTGGACTTAAACCATGATAAATACTAGACATCGTATATAATACAAGTAGAGTTATACCAAATATAATACCAGAAATAATTCCATACGGATTATTATGTTTTGCACCAATTACACTACACAAAACAATTGCAACAATTCCAATAACTCCTCCTATTATGTGTGACACCATATTAAATATTTCTTCGCCTTTTGTATATGTAGGCAAAACTCTTTCAGATAATTTTATTCTTTTCATATTTTACTTATAAACCTTTCCAAGTATTAAAATATGACAAAAAAGATACAAGTATTACTATGTATTTTGCCATGTAGTTTCGAATACTATGTTACCATATATTTGGCTCTATGTCAATAGTTGACTTATTTTATGTAATATGTTATTATAATGCTAAATCATTAATAGAGGTGCATATATTATGTCAGAAATAAATTTTGATATAACTAAATTTCATATTCCAATGTGGCAAGAGCTTCCAAATATTGATTTATATATGGACCAAGTTCTTACATATATTGAAAAAAATTTATCAAATTATATAAAACTAGATAAAGATGAGAAATTTATTACTAAAACTATGATTAATAACTATGTAAAACAAGAAATAATTCCACCTCCTGTAAGCAAAAAATATAATCGCTTACATTTGGCAGAATTATTTGTTATTTGTATTTTAAAACAAGTATATAGTATAAGCGAAATAAATAGTTTAATAAAACTTGCTTTAAAAACCGCTCCTCCTAAAAAAAGCTATAATCATTTTTGTCATGTATTAGAAGATTCTTTAAAATCAACTTTTAATGGCACTGAATATTCTGTACCAAGTACACTTACAAATGAACAATATATTTTAAAAAATGTTGTACAAACTTTTGTTAATAAACTTTATGTACAAATTGCATTTTTGAAAAAATAATATTATCTAGCAAGCCATCCACCATCTACGGCTAATGTATGTCCATTTATATATGAAGAAGCATCAGATGCTAGGAATACAACACTTCCCATTAAATCTTCAGGTGTTCCCCATCTACCAGCTGGTATTCTAGATAAAATCTCTTCACTTCGTGAATCATCATCACGAAGTGCTTTTGTATTGTCTGTTGCCATATATCCTGGTGCAATAGCATTTATATTAATATTATATTTAGCCCATTCATTAGCTAAAGCTTTTGTAATTCCCATAATTCCGCTTTTACTTGCAGTATATGCTGGTACTCTTATTCCACCTTGGAATGAAAGCATAGAAGCAATATTTATTATTTTTCCACCTTCATTTTGTTTTACAAACTCTTTTGCTACTCTTTGAGATAGGAAAAATGCTGTTTTTAAATTAACATTCATAATGTCATTCCAATCTGTTTCTTTATAATTAATTGCATCTTCTCTTCTAATTATTCCCGCATTATTTACTAGAATATCTACTCTTCCATATTCATTTATTGTTTTTTCTACAATTTCATCTATTCTGTCCATTTTACTTAAATCTGCATTTATTCCTAAAAATTTTTTTCCTATTTTTTCAATTTCTTCTTTTGTAGAGTCTAAAGAGCTTTGTCCTATTCCTACTACATTACATCCTGCTTCTGCTAATGCAATTGCCATTGCCTTTCCTAACCCTCTAGTTGCTCCTGTTACAATTGCAACTTTTCCTGTTAAATCAAATAAATTTTTGTTCATTTTTATCATACTTCCTTTCCTTATTTTATAAGTTATATTTTTAAGGTTATAATCTTTTCCCATGGTAAATTATCTTTTCCAAAATGTCCATAGTTTGTAGTCTTTAAATAAATAGGCTCTTGTAAATTTAATGCTTTAATTATTCCTTCTGGAGTTAAATCGAAATTATTATTAATAATATTTACTATTTCTTCGTCACTTTTTATTCCTGTTCCAAATGTATTTACATATATAGATAATGGCTCTTTCATTCCTATTGCATATGATACTTGTATTTCACATTTTTTTGCTAGTTTATTTGCAACAATATTTTTGGCAATGAAACGCAACATATAGCTTGCTGACCTATCAACCTTTGTTGGATCTTTTCCAGAAAAAGCACCACCTCCATGTCTACTATATCCACCATAAGTATCAACTATAATTTTTCTTCCAGTTAAACCTGTATCACCAAGTGGTCCACCGATTACAAATCTTCCTGTTGGATTAACATATATTTTAGTATTAATATCTATCATTTCATTTGGAACAACATTATTAATAACATGTTTCTTTATATCCTCTTTTAATTGCTCTTGTGAAACATCACTTAAATGCTGAGTTGAAATTAAAATAGTATCTATTCTTTTAGGTATATCATTTTCATACTCAACTGTTACTTGAGTTTTTCCATCTGGTCTTAAATATGGAATGATTTTACTTTTTCTAACTTCGGTAAGTCTTTTTGAAAGTTTATGTGCCATATATATAGCATAAGGCATAAAATTTTCTGTTTCATCTGTTGCATATCCAAACATAATTCCTTGATCTCCTGCACCACCAATGTCAACTCCAAGTGCAATATCAGGGCTTTGTTTTTCAATGTTTATATTGATTTTGCAAGTTCTATAATCTATATCTAAGTTTTCATTATCATATCCAATTTCTTTTACTGTATTTCGTACAATATCTTCTACAGATATTTTTGCATTTGTTGTTATTTGACCTGCAATTGTAATTTCATTTCCAGATGCAAAAGTTTCTACCGCAACTCTAGATAGCTTGTCCTGTTTTAAACATTCATCTAATATTGCATCAGAAATCGTATCACATAATTTATCTGGATGTCCTTCTGTGACACTTTCAGATGTAAAATAATAATTTTTCATATTTTAGTTCCTCCTTATATAGCAAAATAACACTTGCGTTGCAAGTGCTACTGTGAAGTTTTATGCATCTTCATTTTCTTTTTTTGCTACTACTTCTTTTCCATTATAATATCCACAGTTTTTGCAAACTCTATGTGGCATAACTGGTTCATGACAGTTTGGACATGTAGTATATTTTGGTTCATCTTTTTTCCATGTTGATCTTTTTTTATGAGTTCTTGCTTTTGACCATCTTCTTTTTGGTTGTGCCATTCTAATTCCCCCCTTGTTTGTTTGAGATATTTATATATCTTTTATTTTTAACATTTTAGTCACTATAAAATTATACAAGTTTTTTCTTTATTTGTCAATATTTAACTCAAATGTTTTTTATATATTTCTTTCACATAGTCTTTTCTTAGAATATTATCTAATCCATCTTCACTTAATTTTGTAAAAATTTCTAAGAAAAATTTGTCTAAATTTTCATTCATATTTATTTTTTGTCTTTCTTTTAAGTAATACTCTAATTGGGATACTTTAGTCCAATTTTTTCCTTGATAAGTAATAGTTGCAGAAAGTTTATCACATAGCATTTCAACAGCATATTTATATGGTACTTTAGGATATCTATTGGGTGAATAGCTATCTTCCCAGTATTCTACATGATGTTTATTTCTTCCTTTATGATGTAGCCATGCCTCAGAATATCCTTTATTTTTTCTTGCCTCTATTATAGGAGAACTATCTCCTTTATAGTATTTTACACTTTCCCAAAATTCTGTTGGAGAAAACTTAGACATATCATGCCAAAAACCTCTCCATGGTTGGCCAAGTTTACAGCAGAACTTAAAAACTAGCCATTTATGATGACATATTAAGCTAAAATGTTTAAAAATATTTCTTATTTTCATATTTAATATTATCCTTTTCTAATATATTTTTATCTACTTAAATTAGTTTACTATAAATTTCTAATAAAATCAATTACTTTTGTTAAAACTTAATTTATAAAATTATAATATCGAATTTTTTAAATTTTGCATATAATAAAGCAAAAGAAACAAGAAAGGAAGGATTTATTTTGTGTGGTTTTGTTGGATTTTCTAATTTCAAAAAAGATATTAGTAAAGAAAACTATATTTTAGAACAAATGAATAATACATTATCAAAAAGAGGACCAGATGAAGAAGGCTATTATATCAATAAACATATTGCTCTTGGACATAAGAGACTAATTGTAATTGATCCAGAAGGTCGGAAAACAACCAATGATAGAAACATATTCTTATGGAGAATATGTAATTTGTTATAATGGTCAAATTTATAATACAAAAGAACTTAAAAAAACACTAGAAGAGAATGGTTTTACATTTAAAGGACACTGTGATACTGAAATACTTTTAAAATCCTATATTCATTATGGTGTAGATGTAGTAAATCATTTAAATGGTATATTTGCTTTTGCTATATGGAATAGTCATAAAAAAGAATTGTTTTTAGCTCGTGACCATTTTGGAGTTAAACCATTGTTTTATACATTGCATGAAGGCACTTTAATCTTTGCATCAGAAATAAAGGCAATACTTAAATATCCGCGGTATAGAAAAAATAATTGATTCTCAAGGAATATGTGAATTATTTGGAATAGGTCCATCACACACACCTGGTACAACAGTATTTAAAAATATTTATGAAATAAGACCTGCTCATTTTGCAATTTTTAATGAAAATGGATTTAAAATTAATCGTTATTGGAAATTAAAATCAAAAGAACATACTGATAATTTTGATGAAACATGTGAACATTTAAAATTCTTGTTAAATGATGCCATCACAAGACAACTTGTTTCAGATGTTCCATTATGTACATTTTTATCTGGTGGATTAGATTCTAGTATTATTACAAAATTTGCTTCTGATTATTGTAAAAAAGAAGGATTACCTCCTTTAGATACTTACTCAATAGATTACGTAGATAATGATAAAAATTTTGTTAAAAGCGATTTTCAACCAAATTCTGATAATTACTATATAGACTTAATGAAAGATGACTTACACACTAAACATCATGCAATTGTAATTGATACTCCTGAACTTGCAAAATACTTAGAAGATGCAATGATAGCAAGAGATACACCTGGTATGGCAGATATTGACTCTTCCCTACTTCTCTTCTGTAAAAATGTGAAAAAAGAAATGACAGTTGCTTTAACTGGAGAATGTGCTGATGAAATTTTTGGAGGTTATCCTTGGTTTTTTAGAGAAGATAGTTTAAGAAGCGGAACATTTCCATGGTCAATTGCACTTTCAGAAAGACAAAATCTGTTAAATAGCAATATTGGTAAAAAAATAAACTTAAAAGAATATATTGATTATAGATATCAAGAAAGTTTAGATGAAATAGAATTTTTAGATACAGACTCAAATGAAACTGCTGAAAAAAGAAAAATTTCTCATCTAACTTTAAATTGGTTTATGCAAACACTACTTGATCGTTCTGATAGAATGGCAATGTATAATGGATTAGAGCTTAGAGTTCCATTTTGTGATTATAGATTAGCTCAATATGTATGGAATATTCCTTGGGAGATGAAAGCTTTAAATGGTAGAGAAAAAGGATTACTTAGATATATCTGTCGTGATTTTTTACCAGGAGAAATTGTAGATAGAAAAAAATCTCCATACCCTAAAACACATAATCCTACCTATCTTGCAAAAGTAAAAGAAATGTTAACAGAAATAATGAAAGATAAAAATGCTCCTATAAATAATTTATTAAATCGTGATTATATTTTAGAAATTTTAGAAACCGAAGGCAAAGCATTTACAAGGCCATGGTTCGGGCAACTTATGGTTGGTCCACAGTTAATGGCTTATCTCTGTCAAGTAAATATGTGGCTTGAAAGATATCAGCCTAAAATTGAAATATAAAAGGAATTAAGGTTGCAAATTGCAACCTTAAAAATTTTCCAAACATGAGTATATAGAATAATTTGTGTAAAGTTTAAAAATAAAGCTTCTTATGATAAAATAGAAATATCATAGGAGGTTTTATTTATGGGAAAAAGAGAAAAAATAAGTGAAGAAAGAAAAAAATTAATACAAGAATTTATAAAAAGTAATGAATTAAAGACAGCAGGAGATATCCAAGAAGCAATAAAAGATTTATTTAAAGACACAATACAAGAAATGTTAAATGCAGAATTAACAGAACATTTAGGATATGAAAAAAATGAATATACAGATGAAAATGATAATTATAGAAATGGATATTCACAAAAAACCGTACATTCATCAGAAGGAGATATTACATTAAATATTCCAAGAGATAGGAAAGGAAGCTTTGATCCAATAGTAGTAGAAAAAGGGCAAAAAGATATATCAAGTATAGAACAAAAAATCATAAGAATGTATGCACGAGGAATGTCAAATCAAAATATATATGAAGAAATGCAAGAACTATATGGAGTAAAAGTGACACCAGATATGGTAACAGCAATAACAGATAAAATAATACCAGAAATAAGAGAATGGCAAAAAAGACAATTAGAAGAACAGTATGCAATAGTATTTGTTGACGCAACATATTTTAATGTAAAACAAGATGGAATAGTAGTAAAGAAAGCTGTATATATAGCATTAGGAGTAACAATGACAGGAGAAAAAGAAATACTAGGATTTTACATCGGAGAATCAGAAAGTGCAAAATATTGGACAAGTATATTAAATGAAATAAAAAATCGAGGAGTAAAAGATATACTAATACTATGTGCAGATGGGTTAAAAGGATTAAAAGAAGCAATAGGAACAGTATATCCAACAACAGAATTTCAACGATGTATAGTGCATATGATAAGAAATACATTACAATATGTATCATATAAAGATAGAAAAGAATTAGCCAAAGATTTAAAACAGATATATCAAGCTCCAACAGAAGAAGTAGGATATAATAATTTAATCGAACTAGAAGAAAAGTGGAAAGCAAGAAAAGTAACATTGGATAATTGGATAAATAATTGGGATAATATACAACCATTCTTTAAATATGGGCCAGAGACAAGAAAAATAATGTATACAACAAATGCAATAGAGAGTTTAAATAATTGTTATAAGAAATTAAATAGAGGAAGAAGAGTATTTCCAACACAGCAAGCATTAGAAAAAAGTATGTATTTATCGACAAAAATAATAACAGAAAAATGGACAAGTAGATATCCAAACTGGGGAGTTACACTTTCCGAATTACATACATATTTTCCAGATAAAGTAGATATTAATTAATAGTAATATTTACCAAATTAATATAAAATTTTAAGCATGTCAAAACCTAAATTTTAACATGCTTAGATAATTGTACCTTGACAATTTCATATATCATAAGATAATATATATATATCTTAAAAAATATAATTTGTCAATTCAATTATTAAATTTTTAAAAATTATCATAAGAAGTTTAAAGTTTACACGGAAGTTTGACACTTTTTTAATAAAAAAATTTTTTTAAGCATTGATAATGCTTATTTTTTTTGTAAAATTTTCGTTTTTCCTATTGCGTACTTGCCGTACTTGTGATATTATATATAAAAAAACGGAGGATAAAATAATGAGATTAAAAATAACAAAGAC
>CANQEA010000014.1 GCA_947594095.1 uncultured Clostridia bacterium
TCTTCTATCAAAATATATTTGATAGCCTTTCGCTTCGAATTAGTGCCTATCTCTAATCCTACTCCCTTACATTCATCAGGGATAGTCGATACACCTTCCTATATTTAATAGGCTTGGCACGATCTCAACCTTTTCAGGTCCTAATCGTTAGCTTGCAACTTGCAAACACCCTCGGGCGAGGTTCAAAAGGTTTTAGATGAGCTGTAGTTTACGCTTACCCATCGTTGAAAAATATGTTTTAGGATCATTCCTATCATACCCAGCATTTCCGCTCCAATCACAATTTGCATAGTTTGGGTATAATCTTAATGAAGTGGATTTTAATGCTAATCTATATAAATCATAATTTGGGTCACCTGGAGCTCTATTTACCCCTTTCATTAATTGGAAAATACCACACGGGAAAATACTTGTACGATAAAGCTTACCAATACCTTTAATTGATATTTCTAGTAAAGCCTTAATTACCATTCTTCCTTCTTCTAACGTACATGTACCATAATTAATGGAACTAAATGGTAATTGACATCCAGACCTGGATTGTAGTGTGTTTAGATTATGGTAAAGAGCCTCTACTGCTTGGTATGTTTCTTTCCAAGTCATTTCATTTGCATAATCTGCAACTTTTTTATTAAATGTAAAATAAACAGGATCTGTAATTGAATATTCTGTTGGATTATCTAATCTTGATTTTATCTCATCTGTAATTTCAGGATCATTAGCTAAATAATGGAGCCCATGTTTGTAATGTCTTACATATGATTTTCTAACATAAGGAACCATTGACCAATCTAGGTGAGTTGCACTAACCCCACCAAATTGTTGTAGTGATTGTAATTGGAATAAAACAGCAACTAGTTGCAATGCTGTGTGAATACCACTTGATGGTCTAACATCAGTCTGTCTTGTATTGAATCCCTCTGCTAGCAACTTATCAATAGGCATTGACATGCAGTTATGATCACCTAAAGGATAATGATCAAGATCATGGATATATATTTCATTGTTCAAATGGTTGTTTTTTGATTGAGAGCACATGCAATAATCAAGAGCATATTGTTTCATCAATAAGGCATTTGTTTCGTTTAATCTACCACCGAAGGAATTTTCATCTGTATTTGCGTTTTGGTTTGTAACGTTTCTTGCCTCTAATTTTTCTTTTATACCCTCAATTAATTTACTATATCTGTCTCTTTCTAATTCTTTTTGGTATCGATATTTAATATAATGTTTTGCAACTCTGTAAGCATTTACTTTAATGAGTTCATTTTCTACCAGGTCTTGTATTTCTTCTACCTGAACATTTCTATTTAATTTCTCACATTTTTTCTGTACTTTAGAAGCAATATCTAAAATTTTCTCTTCACTTAAATCTTGATATTTTTCATTTGCAAGTGTAATTGCTCTTGTAATTCTATCAAGGTCAAAAGGAACTTCTTTACCGCTTCTTTTAATTACATCCATATAAAATTCCTCCGGCTATATCATAATTTGAGTAGAAAAAGCTGCAATAAAAAATAACTGCAGCTTAATTTACTCCACTTTGGATATGTACAATTTAGCAAGTTTTTTCTTGTCCTTCTTTGAAAGGGCAATTGGAAGATTTAAAACAATTTTGTACAAAATCTCGCATATCTGCTACAGCGTCAAAAACGCTTTCGCAAGTCTGCAATAATTCTTTCATTTTTTCTTTGCCATGCTTACAATATTTAATACAATATTCTTGTGGTTCCTTTATCGAACTTTCCGTAACCATTGCCCCATCCATGACCATTCCCCATTATCAATTTCTAACCTATAACAAGGCATATTACGCCTCATAGTAACTTCATATTCGTCAAATACTTCTACTATTTTTGTCCTTTTTCCACAATGCTGCTTCATATGCTCATTTAGCTTGAATGTACAATAAGGAAAATAAAGACTCTCATAATTGTTGGGAACATCTTTACATGCCTGCTCTTTTAATTCTTCGAAAGAGAGAATTTCTACTTCATCGCCTTCTTTAAATTTTTCTTGCATAAATGATTACCCCTTATTTGCAATATAGTCAAATAGTTCTGTTTTCTCTTCAAAAATGTATTGTCTATCAACTAAAAATTCTCTACTATCTTGAGTAGAAGATACAAACACCAAATCATATTTATCAGGTATAGCTTCTCCATTCTTAAAAGTAACCTGAACAATTTGGTGTACTCCTGAACCCATATCTATACCAATATAATAATAGTGCTTATTTTTCTGCATTGCCTCTTCTACCTTAGCATTTATAAGTTCTTTAGGTGTAATTTTATTTTGAGCTTTTCTACATAATGTTACTTGATAACCTGGGAGATAAAAACAATTATATTTGGATTTTGGATTATTTACTCCATCACAAGTAACACTTACTCTCAACAATTTCTGTGTTTTAGGATCTCTATATAGATCAATTACAGTAAGTGGCTTATGCAGTAGCTCTTTAGGTAAATAAGGCAACTTGGTAAGTGTGTGTTCGGAAATTGTTACAGTATCACCTACTTCAATAATATCCATTTGTTTTTCCTCTTTTCCTTTACGGATTTCTTCATCAAAAAAGTCAACTACCTCAGTTGTATTTTTAGCCACAAATATATCTTTCAATAATTTGGCTGGCATTTCACAATCTGTACTATCTACACCAACGCCATTAAATAAAATAGGCGTATATCCGTACTTTTTAGCCACTTCACATCTTTTCAAACTATTATCTACAAGGTAATTGCAAGGCATTGTTGATAACAATTTTTCCACATCACTATTTGAAGTAAAATATATTCTGGGGTTTTCAACGCCCAATTTTTCTGTTAGCCAATCTTTTGTATCTTGTAGGTGTTTTTTCTGCCTATTTGTAATAAAATAAACTGTAATTTTTTCATGGATTAGTTTCTGTACTAATCTATCCATTCCAGGCACTACTTCCAATTCTGAGTATGGAAAATATTCTGCCATAAATGCCCTATAAGTAGGAATGTCTTTTTCTGGGATATTAAATGATTTTTCAAACCCATACCTAGCCAATCCACCAGTTTTAGGGTATCCCTGTGCCATCATAAATTTTGCTGTATATTCCATCCATTTATAGGAGGTAACAGCAAGTGTATCATCTATATCAAATAAAACAATTTTATCTTGTATAGTCTTCACTAAAAATTCCTCCAATATGCTATACTAGATGATGACTGTGTTATTGCCATATTTTGCAATAAACTTGTCATATCTTTTCTTAATAGGCTCATCTTTCTTGTCCCTGATATACTTTCGTATTGCCACTGCCGTACAAATCAATGTGGTAGTAACAACAACAATAAGTGACATTACAACAATTGTTAAAATACCTACAGTAGTCATTTGTTAATTTTCACCTCACTTATGCTACAATTTTTGCTCTTGTAATTTCTGTTTGTTTAATTCCTCTAAAATTGTTATGTTCCTTTACTGTGCCTTTAAGTGTCAATTCAGTTTCAACATTAAGCTTCTTACTTGTTTTCCAAATAATAATGTCCTTGCCTTTCATGAACTTGTAAATGTAATAAACGCCATACTGAGTATCTGTGGAAAATACAACTTCGGGCTTGGAAGTAAATTCAATTTTATCTCCAATCTCACCCACAAACTCACTGCTTTCCTCTACTACCTTTTCATCCTTCTTCTTAGTCTCTCTAAGAAAACATCCAACTGCACTAACAACAATTCCAATGTTGTTAAGATCAACATATTCACTGGTAATAAGAATATAAATGTTTCTTATGTAATCACTGTCATCTTTATGATCATTAACATAAGCAATAACATCTTCAACTTGCTGCTTATCTTCTTCTGTAATGTCTGTATACTTAGGAACAATAATGTTTCCATCATTATCTCTAAGTTCAGCAAACATCTTATAAATCCGAGAAGCAGTAGTATCAAAAGGGCAAATAAGATCAAATTCACCATCAGGATCGTTTTTATCGTACCAGGCACGAATCGTTGCTTTACTTACGTAACCTCTAACCCTTGCATCAATTACTGTTTGGGTAAGAATATTTTTTACATCAAAATATCTGTAACCCTTCCCATCACCATTTTTGGCACTTAAATCATCCGCATATTCTTCTATATCTTTGAAAAATCCCAAATACGTTGCATAATCAACAATATCTCTACCAAGGTAATCATGTAAACATGCTTTACCAACTTGAACATATTCATCATTATTTACATTGTGAAGAAGTACTGTGTGCTTACGTTGTCTATTGATTTTGCAATGATCGCATTCGCAACGATTAACAAATTTGGAAGGAATATTAGGTGTTTCAGGTGCTTTGAAAACCAAATTCATTTGAGTTTCTTCATTGAAATCAAAAGAAGCAACAAATTCATAATCGCCTACTTTGTAATTACCTTCCACTTCAACATCAACAACCTTGTAAAGATATTTGCGAGATTCTGTATCTTTACAAATATAGGGCTCACTCTTGGTATATTTAATTTCACCATTGCCGTACTTAGCAAACTTACGCTGAAATTTCTGAAGTTTTTCTTCAAATTTTTCCACCAAATCTGCAATGATCGTAATTTTCATACCCTAAATACCTCACCTAATTTCTACCAATATTATAATATAAGAGAAAAAAGAGATCAACTATTTTCATGGTCGATCTCTTTTAAGGGAAGAAAAATATGAAATGAAGAATAAACTATTAAAATTTACTTAAGCTACAATCGTATAGCCCTCGTGTTCAATATAACAAGTCTTCGTAAGAGGCTCACGCCACTTAACAATCTCAACATGCTCAGTAGGGGCTTGTTTAAGATGGATAGCGTCCTGATTAACAAGGCTTTCAAAGTCACATCCATAATATTCTTCTCTACCAAAGACAGGAATTAGATTAGGGTCGACAGGTTCAAGCTCGATCTTGTAAGGCCAAAAACTATCGCCCTCGTCTAACTTCCAGCGACGCTCACAAATCTTACACTCAACAGGAATACCTTCCCAGCGATTGCCGGACTTGAGGGCAAATCCTAACATGGGAAGAAGAACATCATTGGGCTGAATAGGAGCAAAGAAACGAAGTTCTCTCAATTGGTCATTAGTATAGTTGCGAAACTTGAATTCCTTTTCCATAAATCTTTTTTACCTCACGTTTCCTTAATTTCTACATATATTATATAATAGAAAAGGAAAAGGATCAACTAAAAATTAGCTGATCCTGAGAGGTGTTATTTAATTTTTCTTTTTTAGTCGCCCCAGTGGATATCCTTATAAACTCTTCTATAGGCTTCCTTAGGATTAAGATTTGTAGTTTTACTATATGCTTGATCCATTTCTGAAACACCAATATCCGTTAAAGCCTTTTTTACCATGGGTGAGAGCTTATTAAGCTTAACCAAATTGCTACTGCCTTCCACAAACTGATATCCATCTACATAATTTTCTAATGAATCCTTACGACCTGTCTCTATATACCTAAGGAGAGGTTTCTTATATAATACAACAAAATCCAGCTCGTTCGTGTCGTGCTTTGTGTTCACATAGTATATGGCAGGACCACCGGGCCAGCCTGTTGTTTCTTCTTCTCCTATGTAGCTAAATCCTTTAGTAGTAAGAAAATCATCCCAATCATCTAGGACCTTCTCCGCAAACACCTCGGGGTCTTGAGATGTAATAGCATTCAATTCTGCTTGTTTTTGATTTGCTTCTGCATCTGTATCAACTACATTAAAACCACTATCTGTCTTATAAACAGTTGCGTAACCGATGTCGGGAATAACAAGATTTCTGTAGCCTCTCTTCTTAAAGTCAACGTCTTTAAGCTTAGTAAGATAGACATCCTTTACATTTACATCACCAAAACTATTATGGGGGTCCCAAGCTGCTACTACAGTATCAGGGGTAAGAGTTACATCATTTCTAAAAATCCTTGGCATTTAATGCCTCCTTTTAATTTATGCCCCCCCCCCGTAATAGAGAAGAAGACGGAGCTATTTTTTTTTTTGGCGACAGGAGAGGGATTTGAACCCCCGTAGGTGTTACCCTATCCAGTTTTCAAGACTGGCGCAATCAGCCAAACTCTGCCATCCTGTCACAATTCAATTAATTTTAATCTTAAAATGTTTCCATTTGGGTTTTCACAAGGTAGTTTATATTCAACAACTACCTTGTTACTATCAATTATATATACAACTTCCCCACCTTCAACTTTATCCCCTATTTGAACAGTAGAGAAAATATCAAAATATCTGTTTGTCATTTATTTAAAAATATTCTTTTATTTTTTAATCCTTCAAATTTCTCAATAATTGGCTTACCTGATAATTCAAGGAAATCTTTAACAGGGTAATGAAATAAACGGTCACCCTTTATTTT
Organism: uncultured Clostridia bacterium; assembly: GCA_947594095.1. The sequence continues at coordinate 6,371 of CANQEA010000014.1, forward strand.
AATAGTTTCTGCAGACCTGGTAGATTGTTCATCTTTTGTTACAGTCATTTTATTGATAATGCTTTGGTTATTATAAAGAAGAGTCCAAATTAAATCAAACCAATTAAAACCTTCAGAACTAATTCTAAAATAAATCTCATCTTCAGATCCTTTCTTGGGTGTTACATAACCCCCAACCCTGAATCTTAAAAATTCTTGGTTAATTAATTTATTTAATTCATTTGCCTCTTTTCTAAAATCATCAAACGTAGCCCCTTTTAAGCTTTCACCCCAACCCTTACTTCTAAAATAAGCATATACTTGTTGGTAGTTATCAGGTAATTCTATACCTTCATCGTAACTATATTCTAACGCACGTAAAATTTTAACACATTTGATAATTCTTTCTTTTACTTCTTCATTATTGGTGTGTTCATAAAACCACTGCCACCAAAAAGAAAACCTACTGTCTTCTATAATTGCATAGTTATCTCTTACAGTAATATCATAATTGATATAAGGATGAATACTACCAGCATCAAATATTTCACCATCATTTCTCATCATATATGCTGATCCAATTCTTAAAAAATTCTTAGTGTTAACATTCATATCTGGTTATCCTTATAGGTTTTTTCGTATAATTTAGCTCCCAAGTTTCCCTGGGAGCTAAAAGAAAAGTGAGGTATTTAGGATAATTGGCTGGGGTAGTTGGATTCGAACCAACGCATGCCAGAATCAAAATCTGGTGCCTTACCGCTTGGCTATACCCCAATAATAGGCGGAACTGCTTACTGCTCCTGGTGCACCCGTTCACTTACAAACCAAGGTTTTTAAGAGTAGATCATAGAGTCTAGAATATGATCTAAAGGATTATTTTTACCTTCTTCCTTCTCTTTTTTGATTGGCGGACAGCAGGAGTCGAACCTGCAGTTTCTGTCTTTCGCGGGCACTACCTCTTGGCCATTGATGCAAGCGTATTTCCGTTCATACTAATGTCCCCATAAACTTTCCGATTCTTCAAAGCGATATCGGGAAACGCCTAAACAACTTACTTATCTCTTTTGTTAAGGACTTTTTCCATCTTCTTGGCTTGGATAGCTGCTTTCTTCTCAGCTTCCTTTTGCTTTTCTCTGCGCAATGTCGAAGGCTTCTTATAATAATCTTTCTTGCGAAGGTCTTCCATAATACCTTCCTTCTCTACCTTCTTTCTCCATCTGCGAAGAACACTTTCAACCGGTTCATCCTTACGGGCATACACCTTTGCCATTAGTTAATATATCACTTCCTTTTTAATTATTTTCAATAATTTTCCAACTACCGTCTTTGACTGCCTGAACAACCTTATCCTTCTTAACACAAGCAGTGTCAGTATAATTGTAATCTGCAAAAGGTCCGTAATGAAGATCAAACATGACCTTTTTAGGCGTTACTCTAGTAACTGTTGCATGGCAGTAACCTTGCTTCTCATAATGATTCGGGTTTACATAAACGGGTGTACTAAACAACCAATCACTGTGCTTTTCCTGAAGTGCAATTGTAGTACCAACTGTAAACAACTTACTCTTAAATTCTTCTTCCTGAATCTTCTTGATCTGTGTCTCAATGTGGCTCTTGTCAATTTCGACCTTGTACTTGATTTCCTTGAGTTCATTAAGCTTTTCAAAACTTACCTGACCAAGCAACATTTCAATTTCATCAACATGGTTCCAAATGTTTGCCATTGTCTTAACAGCTGCAATATAACCTACTTCAGTCTTATCATGAGTACCAATACAACCATTGTTAATTGCAATACCGTTGTTTTCTCTGAAATAAAAATTAAAGTTACTGTTAAACTCAAATCCAGGACGAACAATTTCACAACGCCACTGCCATACCCAATTACCACCAATCCAATCAGTATCAATGGTGGAACGTTGAATAACCATGTAATCCGGGAGAAACTGCAAAAGATTGGATTCAAAAACATCCTTGACCTTGCAAATTTCTGCCTTCAAATTCTCACTTGCAATATCATAATCACACTTGAGTGCTTTCAACTGCTTGTTCAACTCTTCAACATTCATCTTCTCTTCCATTTATATATACCTCACACTTAATTCTTACATATATTATATAATAATTAAGAAAAAGGATCAACTATTTTTCATCGTGGGGTCTAATTTATTTTCAAGAATACTGATGAGAGAGTCAAGTTCTCTACATGCATGTGAATCACGATAGTCAGAATTTTCTTCCTCTGATAAGTATAGGCCTAAGTAATTCAAAATTGCTTTTCTTACATCGTCACTAATCCACATTCGCTAACCTCAAAGATATTCGTCTCTACACAGTTTGTCTACCCACATCTGTGCTTTCTTTTCGTCATTGAAAGAATAAGCTTTTACAGTATTTATAACTTCATCACTCCAGTGCTTATCACTATCTGCTTTGATTACAATAAAGCTATTTTCATGGGAAAGTACTGTTACATGCCTTTCTTTTTTATTATCTTCGTTATCGAATGTCTTATGAACTTCTTGAATAATTTTCATTTTTTAATCACCAAAATTTGTTTCATCATCTAGTACTTCACAAATTTCCATGGGATAACTGCCTACCCCTACTCTGCCCTCCACCTTACCATACCAGCATTCTGCTTCAGGTTTGAACAGCCAATCACCATAGAGGTTGAAGGGGTTGAGTTCATAACCACCTTGAGGGTTGGGAGTTTTAGCATTAATTTTCATTGTGCCTCTAAATGCTTTGTAGCCATCTACTTTAATCAATTTTATTCACCTCAATACTCTTGATATTCAATATTTAACATGTAGTTCCAAAAGTTATTAACTAGCCTTTCTGCTACAAGATCTGTTTTAGCAATTTCTACAATCTCATCATAAGTCTTATCTGCTACTGGTTCATAACCATATTCAGGATCTGATGCATAGAAATCTTTAGGTAATTTAATTCTATTATCAGCAAAATCCATAATGATTTGAAATCTGTGATAGCCCTCTTTCACAGCACGACAACACCAAGAAGAAGTGCCTGTAACCGCATAAATACCTGTGGGATAATTTTTGAAAAGATTTGCAATATAATCTGACTTATCTCTATCAGACCACTCTATATTTACTTCGGGCAGGAGAAGACTTCCCAGCTTAATAGAGTCAACAATTTCGCTAACTGTTTGTGGTGCTAAGTGTCTATGAAACGTTTTCATTTATCTCACCTCAAAAGGGCTTTCTAAGCTCTTTCTCACACTCTTTAAATACCTTTCTCATCTGTTTTAGAGCTTTACGATAAAAAGGAGCATCACCACTCCATGCAACGCATTTGTTATCTCCATCTACTGTAATAACACTGACACGTCCGCCATAAGTATGAACAAGAGCATCTACCATGATCATCATGTTATAAGCGGAAATGGAATGTGCAATTTCAATATCGCCAAAAAGATTTTCTTCTGAATGGATAATGTGACTAAGTTCCATTTTATATGCCTCACTTTTCTTCTTTATTTCCATAGTATTCTTGAAATCTCTTTTGTGATGGATATAAACGCCCTTCTGGTGTTAGTACCCTTACATTTAGTACCCTTACAGTTTGGAAATCTTCTAACTCCATGATATACATAGGGCAATTATACAGTTTTGCAAAATGACCAGCAATTTCAAGCAGTACAAATTCTGATACAGGAGCTAAAATCTTAATATTATCAAAAACGCATTGATATGGAGATATAATGTAACCTTTTACTTCGCCCATCTATTTTATTCCTCTCTTTCCTAGCCCTTAGCTTTTAATTTTTTATGGTACGATAATGGTTTCATTTTACACCAATGCCTTTCTGGTAAAATGCTTAAATCTTCCAGTATCTCTATCTCTGCTCTGATGTTTCTGAATTTCAACGATCCAGCCATCCTTACCAGCACTTAACTTAGTAATAGCTTTGGGTGCAGTATTTCCAAAATAAACTGCATCTACCCAAATACCATTTGCAATCTCAACAAGAAGTTTGTAGTAATTGGAGCCTCTGGAAGTAACGTCTTTATACAAGGTTTTGAAATTCATATAACACCTCATCCCTTATTTTCTACATATATTATATAATAAAGGTAAAATAAGATCAACTAAAAATCAATGACGTCTAGCCCACTTTAAGAATTTATCCATCTTCTTCTTATCCCTTGATTTGAAAACAAAACCATTTACTTCAAAGATATTGACTTCTGTAATATTATAACTTCTTACTCTTTCTGCCAATTCCTTCTTATATTTATCAAAAATAGAACCAGCTTTACCGATAAGATAACCGGGAACATCTGTGTAAATATCAAGAGCATAGTGATCTGGGAAACGCTCCCCTTCATTAAACACCGCCCTTCTATTGAATGCAATACCACCAAATCGATAATCTGGAATAGTTTCTCTAAGCCATTCATTCAAAATTTTATAAATATCTTCAATCATGCTTCCACCCCCTGATGACAAATACTCCCATTTCTGAAAATAGTAATCTCTTTTTCAGGGCTGGTGATAATAGCTTCACCAAACTTTTTAGATAGATTCTGTGCAAGCATTTCTGCTGCTTCCCAAAATGTAAATTGTTCTCTTGTTCCTGTGGACTGTACTTCAAACATATTTATTCACCTCATATTTCTTATTCTATACATATTATATAATAAGTAAAAGAAAAGATCAACTAAATTAGTTGATCTTGAAATATTTATTTAATTTTTTACAGACTTGCTACTTTATCTTCCTCATATTTTTTAAGGAATTCTTTATAGCTTAAATGAGATTTTATTGGACCATAATGAAAACCTTGCCCTACTTTTAATTTGGTTCCTACGTGATGGAAAAACCATAAACAAGGTGGAAGATGTGTTACAATATCTCTCCAGGTAACAATGTAGGTAAACCCATTAAATCTTCTTTTTACTTCATCTGGTAAATGACCCCAAACAACTCTGGGTTGACCATAACCGTAACCTTCAATCTCCCCTTTATCTGCAAGATCTGGCCTATGGAAAGAACACCATTCATGGCATAGTAGAGCTAAAGCTGCCCCCTGAGAGAACCCAGATATAACAACATGGCGAATAGCATCTTTCATTAGATAGGGCTTTATGTGATCTTCTATACCTTTCCAGATTTTAAGAAAACCTCTATGTACATACCATTTATATTTCATATCTTTGTAAGGTTTAGCCCAGAAATTGAAATTGTTTAGCCAATCTTCTGCGCCACTACTACCTTCAAAGCATATATATAAAGTATTCTCTTTTTGCTCTACATAATAATCACCACCACCTATATCTACATGTTTGAATGGGCAGTTTACAGTGTAAATGTAATGAGCATATAAATTAGTAATTTCTTTCATTTTTATTTGTCTCCTAAATGGATACATCTAATTTAGCAATAAAATACTCAATCTTTTAAGCCAAGAACTTGCATTTTATAATTTCGACTGCATCCAAGGAACCATTTACGTACATATACATCAAGATCATATTCGGGATTATCATCGTACCATCTAAAAAGTAAAGCACTGATATCTTTATGGTTGCCCATTACATAAAGTGCAAAGTCTTTCTTGGTTTCATAAGGACTATGAGCTTTAGTATCCTCAATAGCATCAACACCTTCCTGAATAAAAGAATCAAGTAGACAAGTAAGTTCTGCAAAACGTTTTTGATATTCAGGAAAATATGCTAAGAACTCATTCTGTTCATTTTGTTCAATAATTTCAAGAATACGAACTTTACTTTGTACTCCATTATTTGCAAGGTAATGAGCCTGTAACCATTTTATATTTTTAATTTTTACTCTATTCCAGTGTTTATCAACTGCAACAAATCCTTCTTCATCCCAATCCATTTCTTCTAGTGCTTTTCTGCATTCGTCAAGATTTGAAAGATTGTAACGAACTGGTTGCCAAACATTCAACCCAGGAATACTAGGCATTTCTTCTTCAAAGGTATTTACATCTCTCATACCAATAAGATAAATTCTAGTAACATCATAAGGTACAACAACTCTATTATATGGAGATACCAATTCAAAGGTATAACATTTAGTATAGTTAAGATAATTAAAGAAACTTTCAAGCGTGTGACCAAGATGCCAGACAGCTTCTTCAAACAATGTTTTGAACGAAATAGGTTTGGAGAGAAGTGGAGAATTAACTTCAGCTTCATTAGCATCAAGAGTACCGGAGGTGCTAATTCTCCATTTGTTATGAATATCATCCCACCATACTAAGATTTTAGAACCATCTACCTTTTCTTGAACGCTTACAGAATTCCAATCAATCTGAGCTGCATATTGCTCTTCAATATTATAAAACTTGAAAAAGCTAAGAGCAACAGGAGTAAGAGTATGTTTATTAACAATTAAACCCCTACATTCATTACAAATCTCCTGGCTGAAGTCACTAGCTATTTGATTATATTTAAGGAGAACATAATCATCATCTTCACTCAAAGCAAGATTATAAGGAGATTGAGTAAGAATATCTTTCCAATTATCTGGATTGTTTCTCATTAATTTAACCGTCTCAAGCATATCATTCTACCTCTGTAAAATAGTTATACATTCCTTGATACAGATCTCCAAGCACCTGTTTGCAATAATTATCATTTAAGATAGCTTTTAATCTATCCTCTTTTCTTTTAAACACACTTGCATAATAATTTGCAAATAAGCGAAGCTTCAAAGCTGGGTTGTGTTCTTCAATATTAATTTCTGGATAATTTATCATTGCTGTTGTACCTCTTCCTTACCAGATTCAAACCATTCTCTTAATTTTTGATAAATTTTTGAAGTTGTAATTTTACCTACCCAAATGCCTTCTTTATATGCTTCCCACTTAATACCAAGATAACTACTACGGCTGTTTAGTTTCTTATTAAAATTTTCAAATTTACCTGCAGTACCGCAACCTAGTTTGTTAAAGTTTTCAAAAAATTCCTTTTTCTGTGCATCGTCCAAATAAACAGTATTATGATCAAGCGTAAAGGGACAATTTTTAGGAAGTTCTTTCTTCTTTTTCTTTGCCAAATCTATGAGGCTTGCTGTTTCTTCAAACACTTCTCCATTACCGTTTTTTAACTCAACCCCCTTGGCCAATTTTTGAAGTACATATTTAGAACTGGTGGGGACTTCAGGAATATCTTCAAATGAATTAAAATGACTGGTAATGGTCTTAAGAATAGTTCTGTAATTAAGATACTTATGAATTAAAGATGTAAGTCTGGAAGACTGAACAACTGTGAGATTTCCCATACCTATAATGTGGTAAAGATCTACCATTACAATAGTGGTCATATTTGCAAGTGCAGTGTTTGCCCATTCTTTTAATTCCAGCAGATCTGAAAGAATCATATTTTCAAAATCTTTCTTTGAATGAATATGAGATAATTTACTTTTACATTCAAAATAATGATCAAAAAGGGAATTATAAATAGTATCAAATAATTCTTTTTCCATACTTACTTCATACCTCACATCTAAATTCTGTTAATATTATAATATAGGTAAAAGAAAAGATCAACTATTTCTAGTTGATCTTTGAAAGGTTACAAAATGTTTATTTTTTTTTACTGGATTAAAGACATAATTTTTTCCACATCATTACTATGGATAATTGTCTGTTCACTTCCAGTACCTTTTAATGTTTTATCTGTTACAATCACATCTGCATCTCCCATATTATCTACTACCTCAGTTGCAAGATAGGTAAATAAAGATTGGAGATTGAAGACATTAGTAGATTCAATATAGGAAATTAAGAAATCAAAATCTGTAGTTCCTGCCACTGTTGCATTGCTATCTTTATTTACATTTAACCATACAAAATCATTTGTATCAATATCAATAGCAAACAAATATGAGAAAGTAGTATCTCCTTGAACCAAGAAAGAACTTTTTACAGTTTTAGGCTCAAATACCTCTCCGCTATCTACATTTTCGCGTAGCATATAGCCTGCAGTGCAAGTACAGGAGTTGAAAGGAACACCTGAATATACATTATCACAAACTACCAAATATTTAACGTCTGGATATTTGTTCTTAAACTTATTAAGGTTTACATCAATATATTCTGAACCACCCTCATAGCCACGTGTCTGGTCTCCAGAAAAGCAAATAGCGTCATTTTGATTACTGAAAAAAGTTCTCCAAGAAAATTCAGTTAGATTACCCTTATCGTCAATGCCCATAACCGAAAGATCTATATCGTTTACTTTTTCCCAATAAGTAAATAAGCGTACAGTTCTACCATCTAAATGAACTCTACTACCTCTAGGAAGGACACCATAACCACCGTTGCTTGTAGTTTCTTGAATAGGCACTGCTTTTAAGTCCATGCTTTCATCAATGTATACTTTGCCTAATCTTCCCTTGAGAAGTGTTTGTAACTTATTTTTAAGGGTAGAAAGAATTAATTGTTTATCTTTCTCAGTAATATAGGAACGTCTTTTATTAACTTCCCATTGTTCTTCTGTATGTGTTTTAAGAAGATTTTGATGTGTGAATTTAAAATGTCTAGCATTTCTATTATCTACATTATAGTAGCTATAGTTATAAAGTTGCTGAATAAGAGCAACAGCTGCATTTGATGTAAAAGCTGTATCTATTACATATTCTCTATCTTTATCATTACTACAACGACTAAGAAGATAATTCATATGTCTAAGTACTGCTGTAGGGCCTTTTGAATTTATTAGGGCATCACATGCTGATTTAATTTCACCTTGAGAAATATATTTCTCCACTATAGCCATATTTGATTTAATCCTGTCATTATAAATAACAGAGACAAAAGAGTATTCAAGATCTGTTTGAGGATCAAAATGAATATGGTGGAGTAAGCCCTTCCACAATTTTCTCTTTTCAATACATTCAGATATTTGATTATGAGCATTTGAATTTGTAAGCTGTCTTCCAACTACTTTTCTAATAACTGCAGTAATGAACTTTCTATCTTTGTTCGATAAATTTAGCTTAGTAAGTTTAGGAAGCTTTGATTTATCTCTAAATGAATAAAAATTAACAGGCTCATCTATATGAATTATTTCTTCTACCAGTTTAATAACATCGGGAAGAGATAAAAAAGCTGTGTATTTAAGATCACGAGTATCATTAAGTAATTTAATTGCAGTATTTTTACTTGCAATTGAAATTGGAATATAAGAATAATCATTAAAGTATTGTTTTACCAATTCATACTGTGTCTTACTTAAAGGACGAGTTGATGCTAAAAGATCAGTTACATAAGAATGAAGCTTATCACGGGCTTGAACTTCTGTCAAGATCTCAAAGTGTTTTACTTCTGTTTTTTCATCAAGTACGTTTCTTTCAATCTGTTCTTCAAAGATAGATCTTGTACCTTCACCTTCAAAATCATTGAGACCATAAGTAATAAAATATGAATAGAGTTGATCTAACAACAATTGATCTTTTGTAAGCTCACGAACACTTGAAGGGAATCCAGTATAAAAAGGAGCAGGTACTTCAAGTCCTATACCTTTTTCAGCTATGCGAACCATATCAATAGCTGCAAGGTTTACATTCTTGTCAACTACAATATTAAATAATTTTCCAAGACTTACAAGTACGCTAAAAGTGTTTTCAGCAGAATGTTGAGGTTCTGTAGAGTCACTTACAAAGTATCCCTTAGTAAACAGATAATCTTTAAATACATCTCTCATAATTCACCTCCACTTAAATATGAGAAAAAGATTTTCAGAGATATTCTATGACTGAAATAAATGCGGGTAACAACCTGCCTGTTTTTAAGAAGTAAGTCACAGTAGCTGAAAACCTATCAAAAAATTGTTGTAGCCCTGAACCATTTAAAAGATAGTTGCTTTTTTAGCGAAGTAAGGACTACTAGCTAATTATAAAAAATCAGGAAAGTTTGATAAATTATTTTGCTGCTGATTCAAATCTTCATTAACCTGTTTATAAAAGAAGTAAGCAACAATAGCTTGTAAATAAATTTCCTGATATGGAGCTGGTGACCGGAATCGAACCTGCAACCTGCTGATTACAAATCAGCTGCACTGCCAATTGTGCTACACCAGCATAAATATATCCAGTTCTCTTACTGCGGAACTGGCAAGAACAGGTTCTGCTTAATAACATTTACGTATTAATATACAGAAGAATAATAGTTAGAGTGTAGTACCATATTAAAAAGGAACAACCCCACTATGTGTATCATAAACCTTCATGGTAAGGGGCCCTCCCAAAGATCATCATAAAGACCATCATCTTCTGGATAGTAAAATTCCTTAGGGAGAATAGTATAATGATGTACATGTTTAGCATACTCTTTAAAGTTTTTTTCTGCTTCTTTTATCATTTCATCTTCATTAAGAATTTCTTCACTAATATTTTTTGCTTCTTCCCAAACGTTGGTCAGTTTAAGATTTTTCCTTTTTTTTTTATTTAGTTAGAAATTGGTGTGGGTGAGGAGATTTGAACTCCCGACTCCTTGATTAATGGCGCCAAATTCTGGTACTGCCCCAGATTAAACTTTTTATTTGACAAGTCAAGTGCTCTACCACTGAGCTACACCCACATAATATCTGACAGAGACTGCTAAACCGGGTTGCAATGCAGGGGGCGTCCTAACAGCGTGTCAAATTTGGTCGGGAAAAAGGGATTTGAACCCTTAATAGGCGAGGTTTGGGCTCGCTACGTTTGCCAGTTTCGTCATCTCCCGATATGGTATACACGACTTGCGGGGCAGCGGCACTTCCCCGCCACATCTCCCGATTACTCGGGGCTTTATCTTAAGCTAGCCCGCCGACGCCGTATATACTTTGTGGTGGAAGAGGAAGGAATCGAACCTCCTTGATGTCTGATCAAGACATCTCTACACTTTTATAGATGCAGTACCAATCTGCGTCTCTCCCATTTGGTGGGTCGGGATGGAGTTGCACCACCGGTGTTTCTGATGTAGCGGATTTACAGTCCGCCCCAATCGCTTCTATGGATACCGACCCATGAAATTGGTGGTCAGGGTCAGAATTGCACTGACGACATAGGGATTTTCAGTCCCTCCTTCTACTAACTGAAGTACCTGACCATGTTGGCAATTTTCTATGTATCGCATCTCAGCTTGCCATGATACTCTACTTATGATGGTCCGCCTGCCAGAATTCGAATCTGGAACGAATGATTAGAAGTCACTTATGATATCCATTTCACCACAGGCGGATATATTCGCTTCTCTCACTGCGGAAACTTTGAAGAACAGGTTCGTTTTATATTTGGTGATGTCTAGGAGACTTGAACTCCTATTCTTCAGCTTGAGAGGCTGACGTGTTATCCAGTTCCACTAAGACACCTGGTTGGAAAGAAGAGAGTTGAACTCTTACCTGAGGAGCCACAATCCTCCGTGCTACCGTTACACCACAGACCACATGTAATTAAAACAAGCAATGATCCATTAATTGAAGAACCAACTTATAACATAAATCACATTGCTCTTTGCCGTTTGGTTTATAGTAAACTAAATAATGATCATTTAGCTTTTGTACTTTATCGACCTCAATACCCTGTCTCTCCAGCCAGCATTTACAGCCAATGGCATAGTCTTGCCTTGTAAATTGCAGTTTTTGCCATACAGCATGGGGGTTAATTCTTTCTAATTCATTGTTGATGTCGTACTCAATACGGTTATGACAATGGGGGCATTTCCAGTCTATTTCAATTTCCTTTTCGCAATAAGGACAGGTAATCTTCATTTATTCACCTCAAATCATAACAGCAACACTGATAACAGGTTCACCATCTCTATCAATATCTGCTGAAAAATTAATTACTGTACCTTCAGGTTTATAAAAATCGCAAACATTATAAACCCTCCAATCCTCTACCATGTTTTTATAGACGTTGAAATAACCTACACGTACATGCTTATCACGAATGTACTTAAGAAAATCTGCAAATAACATTCTTTCACCTCACTTCTTATTCTATTGATATTATAACATATCTAAAGAAAAAGATCAACTAATTTTCCAGTACACTAATAACATAATTAATTTCTTCTTTACTCATACAAGCCATTCCTGAATAATCACTCCTTGATTTATAGTCAGGGGAGGCTTTAATTATAATGCAATCGCCAAAAAATTTACCTCTATTGGTAAAATTATTTATTCTTATATTTTCCTTCAAATCTGTGACGTCGCCATCATCAGCGATAATAACAAATGAGGGTTGATCAAAGCAGGTGAAATCAGTATGTATACCTCCAACCTCTTTAGTAGTAATATCAAACATTTCAGTAATTGAGGGATCAAATTCTTTTAATTCAATATTACCTGTTACGGGCACAAAAATGTAATTAAGCATAAATTAATCTGCCTCAGTTGCTTTTCCTTTTAGTTCTGCAAGCACATTTCTAGTCATTTCTTCTCCATCTTCCCCAAAAACACCTGCTACAAATTTTTCGAGAAGTTGGATATATTTATCCTTATCCTCTTCATACATTTCAGGTTCAGGGCCTTTGTATTCTTCGTAATCGCAATTTGCATAACCTGAACAAGGACCTATGTAACGATTTCTATCATCGCGCTGAGCAAACATGCAAGTCCAACAACCACCTGTACTGTAATTATAAATCTTATCCATTTTTTCACCTCACACGAATAGTTAAAACATTGTTGTCCTTATCCCTATCTATACTAGCTACTTCACCATGTATAAATTCTGTAGGGATATCAAGAATAGAACCACAGAAGGCCAAATCCCCTCCAACCCTACCTATAAGAAAATATTGACATGAGCTCTCAAGTGATTCTAACAGGTTATCAACAAGCATTCTTTCACCTCAAATTTCAACTTCTACATTTATTATAGTATAAGCAAAAGAAAGAATCAACTATTTTCTACGATGAGATAAAAAATTATTGGCAGGAGAGCAGGGATTCGAACCCTAGTCCACGGTTTTGGAGACCGTTATCCTAAACCACTAGACGACTCTCCTATGATTTAGTTATTCTATCTACCCATTGAAAGAAACCTTCCTCGGGTATAAAATCTACCTCAGCACTGTGCATTATATCTGCTATTGATCCCTTATTATCTTCATCTTTTATTTCAGCTAATAAATTATGCTTAATAATAAAATCCCTGGTACTACTCTCAATAATCTCAATGTATTTAGAAACACAATCATTAGGGGAATAACGGTACTGATAATTCATCACAACTAATTGTAATATCCCATATATGTTGGGCTTTAATCCATGATTATCAGCGTATTCAAATATTTTATCCCAGGCTTCTACTGCATCGATTCTACTTGATAGACTATGTTCATGCTCATTCCGTCTTGTAACAGAATTAAAATTGTATCTCCATACATAAATATTACCTGGGCATCTTTCTATTGAAGGCTCATATAGATTTAATATTTGATTAAAATAAAAATCTTCACACCATCTTAAATCATCTGAAAATCTAATATTATGCTCTTCAAGAAAACTTCTTTTTATTGCTTTTGAGAATATCCAAACATCTTCTATATCTATTGGGAGATATACAGGTGTGAATATGGGATTATCTATACCTTCTTGAAGCATAGCTTCTTGTATAAAATTCCAAGCATAAATATCTTTACCACCTTCTATAGCTCTTAATACATTCAGCAAAGAGAAGGAATCATAAATTTGATCATCACAATCACAGAACATGACATAATCACCAGTAGCACAATCTAATCCCCATTGTCTACTGAATCCAGGATATCCAGTTTTGGTACTTCTAATTTCTTTTATTCTACTTCTAATATAAGGATAAGAAGAATAATCAAGTGCTTTATCACTATCATGAACAACAATGATTTCTACATTTTGAAAATTAACCCCAAGCTGGTTATTTAATGATGAAAATAAATTGTTTACTTGATAATCTTCCTCTTCATGGTGTGGAATAATTATTGAAAGTTGCATATTCACCTCTTCAAAAATGCTCTTTTATTTGATCTTTTACTTTCTATAAAATGAGTCTTAATATAAATATCTCTGTACGCTTCATATATTCCAGTATTGTGAAAATAACCAAAATTGGAGAATACTTCATTAAGAAACATACCATGATTTAATTTAGTTATTTTTTCATTTTCTTTCTCTTCTACAACAGGATTTCCGGGTAATTCAAGAAATTCATCAATGTTTATATGATCTATAGGCTTACCGTCAATAATATACACCTCGTATCCTGTAGTTTTTCCTGCCTGAGGGTCTGCAGAGATAGTAATAGAAGAAAGTTGATTTTGATTATCATGAACAACATTCCAGATGATATCAAACCAATTAAAATCAAAGGAACTGATTCTAAAATAAATATCTCTACCCAAACCCTGCCAATATTTATTACTCATTCTGGCTCTTAAAAATTCTTGGTTGAGTCTACTATTTAATTCTTTCCAAGCAACTTCACAACTTTTAACGCAGTTATTATCAACATCATTTGTGAGATTAGCTTTAATATTGAGACCTACAACATTTAGTGTATTTTCCAAATCTTCATGCCCCATTCCAAGCATCTTTTTTGCAGTGCTGTTATCAAGGCTCATAACGCAGTCTGCTAAACATTGAAAGCAATCATTTAGGAGAGGCCCCAAATTCTGCTTAGAGTGCTCTATAAACCAACTAATCTGCTCAGGAAACATTGCAATATAATCCATATTAACATTAAAAGGAACGTTAATATCCTTTAAAATATAAGGATGGATAGAACCACATTCAAATATTTCACCATCGTTACGTACCATGTAAGGCGTTCTTTCTTTTAACCGCATTTATATTCTCCTATAATAGTAAAAATGAGAGGCCCCATATGCAGAAACACACGAAGCCTCTCTTGGATAAAGAAATATGGAAAGAATTCGGAAAATCTACATCAAGAATTTATATAGAGATTATTCAGTTTTCTATAATGTTTATACCAAAATCTAAAATATTTCATAAAATAATCTCCTAAAGTTGATGTACAACTAATTTAGCAATATCTTTTATCTCTTTTTTAACTAGAAGAGATAAAGAGAAACTAGTAAAAACAAGAAACAATGTTCCGCAACAAAATGGTGCCGGTAGTGGGATTTGAACCCACACAAGCTAAGCTTTTCAGATTTTCTCCACCACTATAGTTTTCACTACCACATTTATGTGTTTGTGGCCCGGACTTTGTCTTCATCCGTTCTGGATGGTGGGTGTTAAGTCTCTACACCTTCCTGATTTTCCAGGCTTGGCTCGGCGTTGCCATGTGAAAGGTTTCACCGAATTTACCCACATTCACGCTAAACATTCCTATTTAGGTGCTCTAATTATTCAAAGTCTGATGCGTCTGCCATTCCGCCATGCCGGCATATTGAAGCCCTTCGCTCCTGTAGGTCTGCCAGGACCATCACTTGCTAGGCTTCTCAGCAGTTCAATTTCTCTTCTGGCAAAGGGTGCTGCATATCCTGCTGGGAGTTGAACCCAGACATCCACCCCGCTTGGGCGGTACTCTACCCTTTAAGTTACAGGATTATAAAGAATTTATAGGCTGTTTATCTCAATCCATTTACTACTGCTTCTCTAATCTGAATATTACTGAGTGTTGGGCTGTACCTCTTGGCTATCTTGAACCTGTTCATATTCAGCTTCGTAGCACCTATAAAATATTATATCTCTATTTTCTTTTTTAACAAAAAGAGATATTTGAGAAAAATGTTACTGGTGGTCCACCTCGGGCTCGAACCGAGAAAAACCGGCTGTTTATGAGACAGCTGCTCTAACCTATTGAGCTAATGGACCATCTATATAAAACTTGCTTCCTATTTATTATACACTTTCTAGTCAACCAAAATTAACAATGATCAATAATGTAGTAACCATATTCTTCTTGGTTTTTTGTTCTAAGCGCTTCCATGTTTTCAATAGCTTCGCTGTAGTCCTCGTAACTGTCTACTACACTTACCTTGCCCGTTTTTCTTTCTACTTGTTTCAAATAAAATTTACGATTCATTTATTCACCTCATTGTTCTTAATTGCCTCTATGGCTGTAATCACACCGAGCTTCTTATCTGCTTCATTACGAAGGGTCAGCACCTCGTTATAGGAAAGCTTATCTGCAAATTGCAAAGCATCAATAATGCCGTACACGTAATGCCAATCAGCAACTATTTTCATAGTGTCAATAATTTCGCAAACATATTCTACGTAATTGGCCATTATATTTACCTCACTCTTAATTTCTATAGATATTATAATATAAACAAAAGAAAGAATCAACTATTTTTACACAGCATATATAAGACTGTCTTTAAGATCTTCAATTTTTCCTCTACCTGTAAAGATGCCTTTTTCGTAAAACTCCACATACTCATCATTTATTTGAAGTACAACTTCATCTTTAGTATGTTTAGAAGTTTCTTTTGCTTTCTCTACAGCTTCTTCATACATGCAAACTGTACCTACATCTTGAACTTCACAGTAGTTATTAAAATATTTAATGGGATAGTATTTAGTCATATATGACCTCAAAATATAATATTTTTAGGCTGGATACCAGAAGCCACAATTTGCGGCCCCTAACTTATTATGGTTAGCATCATAAATATATACCACAGACACTTCCTTCCCTGTCTTATTTAGCATCTTATCAATAAGATCATCAAGCGGAAGTTCAAACTGTTTAGTACGACCATTCATGTACTCTACAATATACTTTTCCATATAGTACCTAAAAAACCCTCAAATATTTTTTATAAAAATCAGCCCATGTAAGAACTGAATAATTATTAAAATTGCTGGGAAGCATCGCCGAATCGAACGGTAGGCCATGCATGACCTTCAACAGGGATATGTGGATTCCCCTCA
>CANQEA010000015.1 GCA_947594095.1 uncultured Clostridia bacterium
TACTTTCTTTCATCTTGCTTCCTCCTTTTTATGCTCTATATGTTCAATTCCCAACTCAAATAAGCCTTTAACATGATTATCATCTAAAGTATAATAAACTTCTTTCCCAGCCTTTCTAGACTTTACTATTCCACTTTTTCTTAAAGCAGATAACTGATGTGAAATAGAAGATTTAGTCATACTTAGTACATTTGCAATATCACATACGCACATTTCATTTTGATCAAGAGCAAAAAGTATTTTTGCCCTTGTTGTATCTCCTAATAACTTAAAAAACTCAGCTATTTCATAAAACAAATCATCTTTTGGCATTTTATTTAATGTATCATCTACAATTTCTTGATGTATAATGTTACAATCACATACAAATTCATTTTTTGACATATATAGTCCTCCTTTTATACAAAAAACAATTGAGTAAGCATTCAATTATTCTAATATTATTATAATTGAATACTTACTCAATTGTCAATATAATTTTATAAAATTTTAAACTATAATATCTCTTTTTAAAGATTTTTGGTTACATATGCCTATTCCAATAAATTTATTTTCACAATAAATTTTATAAATTCCATCTTTTAAATCTTTAGTTAATTTAACTCCATTTAGAAAATGTTTTAATTCTTTTGAGTTTAGTTGTATTGATTCATTATTTTCAAAAATAGATTCTATTGTAATTAAATGTTTTTGTATAAGTTCTTTTTTATCATTGGAATTTTCTATTTCATCAATATTTATAGATTCTTCTATTTTAAAACTTCCTACTTCTATACGTTGTAATTCTTCCATATACCCTACTGTGCCTAAAAGCTTTGCAATATCTTCACATAAACTTCGAATATATGTACCTTTTGAGCAACTTACAGTAAATGCTATTTGATTTTTATCTTGAATTTTACTATCTAAATTTATAGAATATATCTCTATATCTCTTGGCTCTACATTAACCATTTCATTTTTTCTTGCATATTCATATAATTTCTTACCATTTACTTTAATTGCAGAATACATTGGAGGGGTTTGTTTTTGTTTGCCTATCATTTTTTTTAGAGTATTTTCTATATCATTTTCGTTCCATATCTCATTAGGTACTTCTCTTTCTTCTATTACTTTCCCTTCTTTGTCTGCTGATTCTGTTTTTTTACCTAAGCTTAAAATAACTTTATACTTTTTATCATGATTAATTAAATATTTACAACATAAAGTTCCTTTTCCAACTAAAAGTGGCAAAACGCCAGTAGCAAGTGGATCTAAAGTTCCAGTATGGCCTACTTTTTCTCCACTTGCTTTTTTTATTTTATATACTATATCATGTGATGTATAATTTTTAGGTTTATTAATAATAATTATTCCATCCATTGTCTTTTCCTTAATTATTAAATTTTTCTTTTAATTGTTCCAATAATTTTAAATATGTACTTTTTATATCATCATAAATTTCTCTCGATGCTTCTTCATCATACAAATGTGAAAGAGAATTCCTTGCAAGCATCATATTTATCCATTGCTCTCCTTCTTGTATTATACCTTGAGCATAAGCTGATTTTATAACTTCTCTTGGGCTTCCAGTTTTTTCAACAATTCCCATATACTCTAAATAATCTTTTAATGTTTTCCAAGCTAATTCAAATGTGAATTCAAATCTATGTAATACACCATCAATAACAATTTGGGTTTCTTTTTCTTTTGTTGCTTCTTCTAATCTATATAAAGCCTTTAAATAGTCTTCTTTTCTTTCTTCAAATCTTTTCATTTTATATCAACTCCATCTCTTTTTATTGATTCTAAAAGTTCTCTTTTGGTTGTGTTTGTCACAAAAACTAAATCTATTTTATAGACAATGTCTAACAAATCAAAATCATTTTTAATATTAAACTCTTCTTGTTTTTCTATGTTCTCAAAAATTGCAATATCTATATCTGACACTTCTTTATAGTCTCCTCTTGCTCTTGAACCAAATATTTTGAATTGATACTTTGGATATTTATTTACTATTTTTTTTATTTTATTATATATCTCTTCATTTAATCCAAATTTCATAACTTTCTCACCTTTTATTTATATTTTTAGTTATGATTAATTTAATGCATTTTTAATTTCTTTTAAAACTTTTTCTTTTACTTGTTCTACGCTTCCTTGTATTAAACATCCTGCTGCTTTTGGGTGTCCTCCACCGCCAAACATCATACATACATCTGATACATTTATTTTATTTCCTGAACGTAGAGAAACTTTATATGCATTTCCTTTTTGCCTAATAAAAATAGATACTTCAACTCCTTCTATTTCTCTTCCGACTTCCACTAACCCTTCATGGTCTCCTGGCTCTGCATTTGTCTCTATTTCATCTTGTTCAGTTATATATGTAAAGGTAACTTTTCCATCTAAAAGCATTTCAAGTCTATTCATTGTTCTTTTCATTAACTCAAAATTTGCTTTTGTCTTTGTACACATTACCCTTTTATAAATATCTGGTACATCTACGCCATCTCTAATTAAATCAGCTGTAAATTCAAACGTTTCTGGAGTAATCCCTTTATGCCTAAATCCACCTGTATCTGTTATTATTCCTGTAAGCAAGCATGTTCCAAGTTCTTTTGATATTTCCATATCAAAATATTGTAACATTCCAACTAAAACCTCGCAACATGCTGGTGAAACAGGATTTACAAAATTAATATCTCCAAACATTTTGTTACTTCCATGATGATCAATTACAATTGTCTTATTTGCATTTTCAAAATATTCTCTTCCAACAA
Organism: uncultured Clostridia bacterium; assembly: GCA_947594095.1. The sequence goes on from CANQEA010000015.1 coordinate 2,763, forward strand.
GTCTTTTTATATCTGCACAGTCAACTGCAATTGCTAAATCATAGTTTTTATTATCTGATTCTTTTTTTATTTTATCTGCATTTGGTAAAAATGAAAATAGTCTAGAGTATTCTGGAATTATTACATCTGATTTTTTATCTAATTTTTCTAAAATAATTTTCATTGCTAAGCTACTACCTACAGCATCTCCATCTGGTGATTCATGTGTTAGTATAACAATTGAATTTGCATTTTTTATTTCTTTTAAAATTTCATCTAAAGTCATAAAAATCTCCTCTCATTGTAATTATTTTTCAACATTTGGTGGTATTATTTTTTTTAATATTTCATCAATCTTAGTTCCATATTCTATTGAATCATCTAGTTCGAAAACTAATTCAGGGGTATTTCTTAAATTAATTCTTTTTGCAAGTTCTGTTCTAATAAATCCGCTTGATTTCTTTAAAGCAGATAGTGTTCCTGCTACACTTTTAGCATTTAAAATGCTTACATAAACTCTTGCATATTTTAAATCTTTTGTAACTTTAACTTTAGTTACACTGATTAATCCAGTTGCACTTGGATTTTTTAAATCATAATTGATGATATTACTAATTTCTTTTTTGTATTCTTCATCAATTCTTCCTTGCCTGTTATTATTCTTATTTGGCATTATATTATTACTCCTTTATCTTTTTATTTCTTCCATGATATAAACTTCAATTATGTCTCCAACTTTAATGTCATTATAATCTTTAATTTGAATACCACATTCAAATCCTTTAGTAACTTCTTTAACATCATCTTTAAATCTCTTCAAAGTAGCAAGTGTTCCTTCGTGAATTACAACATTTTCACGAATTACACGAACACCAGCATTTCTTTCTACTTTTCCATCTAGTACATAGCTTCCTGCAATTGTACCAACATTTGAAATTTTGAATGTTTCTCTAACTTCTACATTACCAATTACTTTTTCTTCGAATTTAGGTTCTAACATTCCTTTCATTGCTGCTTCTACATCTTCAATTGCTTGGTAAATAACTGAATATTGTTTAATTTCTACTTCTTCTTTTTCTGCTAATTCTTTTGCCATATTATCTGGTCTTACATTAAATGCTATTATAATTGCATTTGAAACTTTTGCAAGTGTGATATCTGATTGATTTACAGCACCTGTAGCAGCATGAATTACTTTTACTTTAACTTCTTCATTTACTAATTTTTCTAATGATTGTTTAACAGCTTCTACAGAACCTTGTACATCTGCTTTTACAATTAGATTTAGAACTTTTAGTTTTCCTTCTTCCATTTGAGTAAATAAATTGTCTAATGTAACTTTATTTACACTATTTATTGCTTTTTCTCTTTCTTGACGTTTTCTTCTTTCAATTAAATGTTTTGCCATTTTCTCATTTTTAACTTCATAGAATACATCTCCTGCTTGAGGTACATCTGTTAGACCCATTATTTCTACTGGTGTAGATGGGCCTGCAGCTTTAACACTTCTTCCTTTGTCATCCTTCATTGCTCTGATTCTACCAATTGAAGAACCAACAACTATTGTATCTCCAACATCTAAAGTTCCTCTTTGAACAAGCATAGTTGCAATTGTACCTTTTGCTTTATCAAGTCTTGCTTCAATTACTGTTCCCTTTGCTTGTTTTTTAGGATTTGCTTTTAATTCTAGTACATCTGCTTCAAGTAATACCATCTCTAATAATTGATCAATATTTTGGTTTTTCTTTGCAGAGATATTGACAAATATAGTATCTCCTCCCCATTCTTCTGGTACTAGATCATAAGCCATTAATTCTTGTTTTACTTTATCAGGGTTTGCATCTGGTAAGTCTATTTTATTTATTGCAACAATAATTGGAATACCTGCAGATTTAGCATGGTTTATTGCTTCTATTGTTTGTGGCATTACACCATCATTTGCAGCAACAACTAGTATTGCAATGTCTGTAATTTGCGCACCTCTGGCACGCATAGCAGTAAATGCTTCATGTCCTGGTGTATCTAAGAAAGTAATTTCTCTATCTTTAACTTTAACTTTATAAGCACCTATTGCTTGTGTGATTCCACCTGCTTCTCCTTCAATTACATTTGTTTTACGAATCACATCTAATAGAGAAGTTTTTCCATGGTCTACGTGACCCATAACAACGATTACTGGTGGTCTTTCTTTTAATTCTTCTTCCTTGTCCTCTGAATCATCAAATAAAATATCTTCTTCTGTAACAGTTTCTTTTTTAGTTGCATTAATCCCAAATTCTTGAGCAATTAAAAATGCTGTATCAAAGTCAATATCATTATTTATTGTAGCCATGATTCCATAACCAAGTAATTTTTTAATAACATCTGCTGTTGTTTTCTTCATTTCTGCAGCTAAGTCTTTTACTGTAATAGTTTCTGGAATCTCAATATCTGTTAATTGGAATATTTTTTGTTTTGTTCTTTCACCTTGTTGTTTTCCTTTTTTCTTGTTTCTTCTACCACGTTCTGTTGTTAAATCATAATAGTCAAGCATTCCACCATCTTGTTCTTCAAACATATGAGATAATTTATTTGTTTGTTTTAATGATTTTAATTTTCCTTCATCAAAACCACCTTCAAAATTATTTCTTCTATTTTTATTTTTCTTAGTTTTATTTTCATCATACCTATTATTATTTCTTTGTTTGTCTTGCCCTCTATTATATTCTCTTACATTTTCCTTCTCAATATTCTCAACAGACATAATATTTTTAATATTTTTTTCTATGCTTTTTTCATCCATTGGTCTTCTATTGTTATTAAACCTATTGTTATTATTTCTGTTAAAGTTATTGTTTCTATTTTGATTAAAGTTAGCATTGTTTTTATTATTTCCAGTATTATAATTTGAATTTCTATTATTTCTATTTTGGAATGAATCTTTATTAAAGTTTCTATCATTATTTTTATTCATATTGCTTTTTTCTTGAACAACTTCATTTTTTTCTACTTTAACTGTTTTTTTACTTTCTGTTACTTTAACATCTTGTTCTTTGTTTTGTTTATCTTCTGGTTTGCTAAGTCCAAACAATTCACTTACTGTCATTGGTTTACTAGTTTTGTTTCTATATACCAAATTGTAGTCTTTATTATTTTTTCTTTCAACAAATCCAATATTGTTTTTCTTTTCTTCTCTTTTTACTTCTTCTTGTTTTTTAACAGTTTCCTTTTGTTCAATAATTACTTCTCTTCTAATAATAACAGGAGCCTCTTTTTCTTCTTTCTTAGGCTTTTTTGCTTTTTCTTCCTTATTTTTTGCACCTTTTTCCAAAACTGCTTTTCTTATTTTTTCTGCATCATCGTCACTTACTCCGCTCATGTGACTAGTTGCATCAATTTTTAATTTTAATGCTATTTCTAATACTTCTTTACTGGTTAAGTTTAGTTCTTTTGATATTTCATGTATTTTTATCTTACCCAATAACATCACCCCCAAATATTCTTTTTTGTATCTCACTTGCCAAATTTACATTTTTTATGCCTATGATTGCTTTATTTTTCTTTCCAATTGTTTTACTTAATTCTTCTATTGTAGAAACAACTATTGTTGGAACTTTATATTTTTCTCCTAGTTCCTTAAATTTATCCTTAGTTCTATTTGATGCATCTTCTGCTAATATAATTAATTTTACCTTTTTTTGTTTAATTTCATTTTCTACACTATCTGCTCCAAAAGCAATCCCTCCTGCTCTTGTTGCTAAACCTATTAAACCTAAAATATTTTTATCTACCAAGAATTACACCTCTTATTTTATCAAATACTTCTTCTGATACATCCATATCAAAAACTTTATTTAATTTTTTAGACCTTCTTAAGTTTTCTAAACAAATTACATTTTGACATACATAAGCCCCTCTACCTTCCATTTTGCCAGTTGGGTCGATATGTATTTCATCATCATTTTTGTTTTTAACAATTCTTAACATGTCTTTTTTATCTTTCTTTTTGTGACATCCCATACAAGTTCTTTGTGGCTCTTTTTTTGTCATCTCTTTGTCCTCCTTTTATTGTATGTGTAGTTTTCGTTTTTATTCAGCATCTTCTGTAACTTCTGTTTCTTCTGCATCACTATTTTCAGCTTCTTCTTGTTTTTTCATTAACAATTCTCTAAATTGTGTTTCAGATTTGATATCAATTTTCCAATTTGTAAGCCTTGCAGCAAGCCTTGCATTTTGACCCGCCTTTCCAATTGCTAAAGATAATTGGTCATCTGGAACTATTACTTGTGCAAACTTATCTTCTTCGTTTATATCTACTGCTAGAATTTGTGCTGGAAGTAAACTTGATGCTATGTATATACTTGGATCTTCATTCCATTCTATAACATCAATTTTTTCTCCATTTAATTCATTTATAACATTTTGAATTCTAACACCTTTTTGTCCTACACAAGAACCTACTGGGTCTATATTTGGATCTGGTGAATATACTGCAACTTTACTTCTATTTCCAGGATCACGTGATACACTCTTTATTTCAATAACACCTTCATATATTTCTGGGATTTCAAATTCTAGTAATTTTCTTACAAAGTCTGGATGACTTCTTGAAACAATTACTTGTGGTGCTCCTTTTGCTCCCTTTTCAACATCTACAACATATGCTTTTATTTTATCATTTACTTTATAATGTTCTGTTGGTATTTGTTCTTTAGATGGCATAATACCTTCAAGTTTACCTAAATCCATTATAACAATATTGTGATCTGCTTTTTGAATAAGCCCTGATACAATTTCACCTTTTCTATCGTTAAATTCTGTGTATATTATTTCTCTTTCAACTTCTCTTAGCTTTTGAATAATAACTTGTTTTGCAGTCTGGGCAGCAATTCTACCAAAATCTCTTGGTACAATTTCAACATCTGCTACATCTCCTGCATCTAGTTGTTTATTTATTTTTTGTGCTTCTTTTAAATTTATTTGAGTATCTGGATTTGTAACCCTTTTTACTACATTTTTTTGTGCATATACATGTGTTGCCCCTGTTTTTTCATCCATAACAACCTTTACATTTTCTAGGGAATCAAAGTTTCTTTTATAAGCTGTAACTAAAGCTGTTTCTATTGATTCTAATAAATACTCCTTTTTTATTCCTTTTTCTTTTTCTAATTGCTCTAATGCTAAAATCAACTCCTTATTATCTATAGCTTCTGTTTTTTTCATTTTTCCAATCACGTTCCTTTCTTTCTTTTTTACCAATTGTATATGGTTCTAATTTGTGCAATATTTTTTCTTTCTATTGGTGTATTTTCAATAAAAATTTCATTTTCATTATAACCTGTTAAATTGCCATTATATTCTTTTTGTCCATTTTCATCTTTTTTAAATAGTTTTACATTTACTTGCTTTCCAATATTTTGTTCTAAATGTTTATCTTTTCTAAGAACTCTTTCAATTCCTGGTGAAGATACCTCTAAGAAGTATTGTTCTTTGATATAATCTGCTTTGTCCAACATATCTGTAATTTCATTGTTTACTTTCTCACAGTCATTTAAGTCAATTCCTTTTTCGTTATCAATGAAAATGCGAAGAAAGTAGTTCTTTCCTTCTTTTGCATATTCTACATCATATAAGTCATAACCTATTTCTTCAATTTTGCTTTTTAGTAGACTTTCTACCTTTTCTTCTATATTTGCCATTTATGCCCCCTTTTACTAGTTAAGAGTGGGAACTTTTCCCACTCTTAAGCCTTAACTATATAATTCTTATATATTATACCCACTTTTTTCCAAAAAATCAAGTGTTTTTGTTGATTTTTTTTAAAATTATTACGCTTTTAATTCTTTTGCAGCTTTTATTACATTATTCATTAGCATTGCAATAGTCATTGGACCAACTCCACCTGGAACTGGTGTTATATAACTTGCTTTTTCTTTTATGTTTTCAAAATCAACGTCCCCAATTAGTTTACCTTCTTCTGTTCTGTTAATTCCAACATCAATTACAACTGCTCCTTCTTTTACCATATCAGCAGTTACAAATTTTGCTTTTCCTATTGCTACCATTAAAACATCTGCTTGTTTTGTATATTCTTCAATATTTAATGTTTTTGAATGACATACAGTAACTGTAGCATTTTTATTTAAACAACAATGTAAAAGTGGCTTTCCTACAATATTGCTTCTTCCTAAAATAACAACATGTTTTCCTGTTAAATCAATATTATAGTATTCTAACATTTTCATTACACCATATGGTGTACATGATGTAAATGTATCTTCTCCAATTACAAGTTTTCCAACACTAGATGGTGTAAATCCATCCACGTCTTTTCTATATGTAATTGTTTTTATTGCTTCATTAATATTTAGATGCTTTGGTATAGGACTTTGTAGTAAGATACCATTTACTTTTTCATCTTGATTTAATTTTTTAATTAAATTATTTAAATCTTCTTGTTTTATATTTTCTTCCAGCAAATATTCTTCAAACTCAATTCCTATTTCTTGACATGCTCTATTTTTATTTCTAACATAGATTTTTGATGCAGGATCATCTCCAACCATAATAACTGCAAGCTTAGGTTGAATACCTTCATCTTTTAGTTTATCACATTCTATTTTTAAATCTTCTCTAATTTTTTTTGCTATTTCTTTTCCATCAATTATTGTTGCCATAGTTTTACCTCTATTCTTTTATAAAATTTATTTTATTCTTTCAAATAATGGTTCTATATTATTTAATTTAATTGTTTTATCAATTACAATATTTTCCCATGTATTAGTATCAATATTTAAATATTTTCTTATTTTGTTTGATGATTCTGGCATTACTGGCTCAAATAAATTTGCTAAGTTTACAATTATATTTGCACAGTTATATATTACATCTTTAAATTCTTCTATATTTTCTTTATATAATATCCATGGTTTTTTCTCGTCATAATATTTGTTTCCGTATTCTACTAAATCAACTATTTCTTCTATTGCTTTTCTGAATTCTAGATTTTCTATATTGTTAGAAACATTTATATAAGTTTCATTTATTTTGCTCTCAATTTCTTTGTCTATTTTTCCTACTTCAATTTCATCTAGTCCTTTGAATTTTAAAGTTCTATTTATAAAGTTTCCATATTTATTTACTAGGTCTGAATTGTGAACTGCTTTAAATTCTTCTACTCCAAAGTTACCATCCTTTTTTTCTGGGCCATTGCCTAAAAAGAAATATCTAATAGAATCTACATTATATTCTTCGGCTAAATCTAAAATTGTAATACCATTTCCTTTACTCTTAGAGATTTTTTCATCATTTATATTTAAATATTCACATGATACCATTTTATCTGGCATTTTCATATTGTCTTCCAAAGCATATAATAGTCCTGGAAGTATAATACTATGGAAAATTATATTATCTTTTCCATGAACCATATACATTAAAGCATTGTCATTTTCTTTTAAATAGTCTTCGAAGTTTAAATTATTTTCTTCACAAAATCTCATAGTTGTTGTTGTATATCCAAGTACGGCATCAATCCATACATACATTTTTTTGTTTTCATATCCATCTACTGGAATATCTATTCCCCAGTCTAAATCCCTTGTTACAGCTCTATCTATTAAACCTTGTTTTAAGTATTTTAAAGTTTCATTTTGAGAATTTTTTCTCCACGTATTACTATATTTGTTATAATACTCTTCTATTTTTGGTTGAAGTTTAGATAAAGTAATATATAAGTCTTTATTTAATTTTTCTACTACTTTAGTTCCACATTCTTGACATTTAGCATATTTAATTAAATCTTCCATTGTAGGGTTATATCCACAATCACATTCTTCACCTTTTGCATCATTTCCACAATTTGGACACTTAAGAACTAATTCTCTATCTGCTAAAAATTTTTCACAATTTGGGCAATATGGAGCTGGTTCTTCTTTTTCTATAATATAGCCATTGTCATACATTTTTCTAAATAATTCTTGTACTTTTCCTTTATGATATTCATGTTCTGTTTGAGTATATAAGTCGTAAGAAAAATTCATATTATTAAATGTTTTTGTGAATTCTTCATGATAATGATCTGATATTTCTTTTGGCTTTTTACCTTCTTTTTTGGCTCTTATGGTAATTGGTGTACCATGGCAATCTGTCCCAGATACATAAATTACATTATCACCTTTTTTTCTATGATATCTTGCTAAAAAATCTCCTGGTAATAGTGCAACTAAATGTCCTAAATGTAAAGAGCTATTCGCATAAGGCCATGCACCACCAATAACAACATTCCTACCCATCTACACTTCATCCCTTTCTTTCTGTTTATAAAAATTTTATATATTGTTTTTTATTTGTATTTTTTCATAATTAAGTTATTTTATGTATTATTATTTTACATTCTATTTAAAATATTAGTCATATTATATATTAAAACTATGAATTTTTCAATATAATTTAAAAATTCCTTTGAATTTTAGCTTTACATAAAGTATATGGTATGCTCGCTTTTTATCTTTAAGTACATTACTTAAGGACTTTTGTCGAATTTTGCGATGAAAAAATGTTGAAAAATAAACAAATTTCTGTTACTATATTCATTAGCTAGTAATTTCTTTACAATCAAAGTTTTAAAAAGTTCTATCAAACTTATTTCAATTTAAAATTATTTCGTCAAAATTTCAAATTAAAAACAATTTAAAAATTCACACGTCATGAGGAGGTGAGAACAAAAAATTTCTCAAAAAAATTTCAAAAAGTCATTGACAAAGGACAAGTAAGATATTACAATAATAGTAACACTAATAATAAGAAATACTTTAAAAATATGCATAATTATTTTTATAACAAACATTATATTAAAAACCTTAATAATTCTACAAGAATCAAAATACATTCATTTCAAAGCAATAACAAAAAACATCTGATTAATAATGAACATGACAAAATATTCAGAACAGTACTTTCAAATAAAAAAGATGCATGTAAATTTATTAATTCAATAATTAATTTTAAAAGTGAAATAACTGAAAATGATTTAGAACTCTATAAAACAAACTTTGTAACATCAGAATTTAAAAATAAAGAAGCAGATGTAATTTATAAACTAAAAAATAAAAAAATTTTTATTCTAATAGAACACCAAACTAAAGTAGATTATTCAATGTCATACAGAATATTATCCTACCAACATGAAATTATTAGAAGTAGTATAGATACTTCTAAAATAAATTTAAAAAATTATAATTGGCCAACTGTAATTCCAATCGTATTATACACAGGAAAAAGTAGATGGAATGCCAAAACGTCTTTAACTAATACACAAATTGATGATAGCGTATTACCATTATCCAATTATTATTTAGTAGATATAAATGATTATTCAATTGAATCTTTATTAAAAGATGATTTATTAATTAGTAAACTAATGATATTAGAGAAGTCAAAAACTAATGAAGAATTGGCTAATAATTTAGAACTAATTATACCAAAGATAAAAAAAGAAGATAGAAATTTTATAACAAACATAATAAATCTTATTTTAGAAGGAAAAATAGGAAAAACAAAAGCAAGAGAAAATATAAATAAATTAAGCGGAGGTGAGAAAAAGATGCTTGCATGTATAGAAATGCTAAGAGAAGAAGAAAGAAATAACATTAGGAAAGGAATAAAAATTGGAGAATCACGTGGAATTAAGTTAGGCCAAAAGATGGGCGAAAAACGTGGAATTGAATTAGGTGAGAAGCGTGGATTAGAGAAAAATAAAAAGGACAAAATGGAAATAGCAAAAAAATTACTAGCAAGAAATTTTTCTATTGAAGAAATATCTGAAATAACAGGATTAACAAAGCAAGAGCTAAAAAATTAACCTTTATAATTTTTGCAAATTCAACGTTTTAATCTATTTACATTTAATAACATTGAATAATAAGTAAAAAAATATGGAATTTCTTCAAAGCAGCAATAATAACTTTTCTTTGAAAAAATCCCATGTGAATTGTATATAAAACCGTACAAATTGTACTTAAGAGTTTTTTGACAGTTTTATTATACAATTTACAGACAAAGCAAAAACAAAAGCAGCACATACAGTACCACTTTTGCTTTAGTATATATAGTAAAAATCTACACACCAGGCTTGACAATGTCTATTCACGCATCATTACATGCTGAAACTTCCCAACCATCTGAGCTTTCAGCTTCTGTTAATTTGATATTAGACTGCAGATAAACTGCAGGGCGGACACCCCTACCAACGCTCGCGGCATAGCCGGTCGAGTCGAACAATGAGCTCCCGCTCACGTTGCCTTTGCTGTCTATAATGCGTAAAGCGAAGTCGACTAAGCCTTCCTCCGTTTGGTCAGCCTGCGACCCGAGCCAGAATGGCCCTAAAATTCCATAATATAGTTTTTTATATAATTCATCACTTATACTTGAACCGCTATAGTAATAATTTGTACTTGTAAATGATTTTGTTTCGTCGTCTTTTAAATTTTCTGTGGTTCCGTCATCTTTGGGATATTGGAATATTTCATAATCACTTATATCTGTTTTATTAGGTACTGTTTTGTTGTCATATTTTACTTTCTTACCATCTGTATTATCCCAGCTATATTCTACTTCACTTCCATATTCATCTATTTCTCCACTGTTATATGGATCTTCTATTGGATTATATCCTGTTACTTTATTTATATCTTCTACTTTTATACTTCTTGTTTTTGCTGTATCTGCGTATTTACCTTGTCCATATAATTTACTTATTTTATTTAATTCTCCTATTCCTTTCGCATATCCTTTTGCTCCATATAAATAAAAATATCCATCATTTGTATCAGCTTGTACTATATCTTTTGGCATTATTATTAATTGTCCACTTTTTTCATCTGCTCCTAATATTATCCATCCTGTTGGTGCATTACTCAAACTAAACGTTTGGTCATTACTACTATATCCATTATCATTTGAAAATGATGTTACTTTCTGTTCACTTAAGTCTTGACCATTATTACCTATTTTGGGATTATATCCTGTTATTGTATCTCCCACATTTACTACTGTTCCATCACTTCCTGTTATTGTAGTTCCTTTTTGCGCCCATATTACTACTTTGCCTTTTACTATATCTCCGTCACTATTTATTGTAAATGTGTATCCATCTACAACTGCTGTTAATGGAAATCCATTATTTTTACCAAGCTCAGCTGTTCCTCCTGTATGAGCTTCTATGTTTGATTTCAATGTAGTTGCATCTAAATTTCCACTATTGTCATAGCTCGCTAATACTTCTGTTGCAACTTTGTCATATGCCCCTGCCCTTGTGTTTGCATCTGCTGCTTCTTGTGCTTTTGTTAATAAGCCATTATCGCCAAAAAGAGTATTAATGCTTACTCCCGCCAAAATTAAAATTACAATTATTGTGATTACTAATGCAATTAATGTAATTCCTTTTACATTTTTAATGTTTAAACTTTTGTTATTACATTTTTTCAATAATTTTGTTTTTCTCATAATTTTTATTCCTCTCTTTTGTTTATTATTACACTATTTAACATTTTTATGCAAAATGTCTAAAAATGTCTATTTATAGTACTTTTTGCATTTTACAAATTGATTTTATCACAGTTATAGTTTCAATTCAACAGTTTTAGTTTATTTTTTTAAATATTTTTTCATTATAGAATAAATTATATATATGTTGTAATATAGTTGATAGAAGTATATTCAAAAAGTATAGTATATGTTCTATAATATTATAATGAAAATTATTTTTAACATTTTTTAAGAAAGGACGCGTTTTATTATGAAAGATTTAAATTATACACAAATAGGAAAAAGAATAAAAGAAAAGAGAACTTCTTTACATATAACACAAGAAAAATTAGCTGAAAAAATTGATGTTTCGCCTTCTTATGTGAGTGAAATAGAAAGAGGAACAAGTATTTCTAGTTTAGCAGTTATGACTAAAATTGCTACTACTTTAGATTTAAATTTAGATTATTTAATTTGGGGAATTAATTCTAAAAATATAGATGAAACTTTTTCAGAAATAATAAAATCTATACCAGAAAAAGACCATAAACTTTATATAGATATTTGTCAAAATATTTCAAAAAGCTTTATTAAATAAGCCAAAATAAATCCAAATTTTATTTTGGTTTATTTTGGCTTATTTCTATGCTTTGTAATTGGTCTAATTCTATTTTTATTTTTTCATTTTCTAACTTTTGAATTTTTAGAATTTGATGTAAATTAATTGAAAATTTTTCTTCACTATCGTTTAAAAAAATAATCTCATCCTTTGTAATCTTTACTTTAACATCTTTTATAATAATTTTCGTTGTTATAATTCCATTTAACTCTAATAAAACATCTTGATTTCTATATAATTCTAATTCTTTATCTAAGTTTTTGTTTGATATTAGCCCCATAAAAAAACACCACCCTTTTCTTTAGTTTATACATCGTTTTTAAAAATAAACATACATTATTTAATTTTTATTTTATAATTACATTTTAAAAAAGTCAAAATTTTTAGTTAATATTAACTTAAACTTATTTTCTACACAATTTTTGTCTTATTTGTTTTAGTTCTTCTATTCCTCTTGATTGTTCTTCAATTATTGTATTCGCAACTTGTTTTAATCTTGGATCTATATAATACTGTAATAAATCTTCACACATTTCTACTGCACCCTCATGATGTGGTATCATTTCATTTACAAAATTTAGGTTAATACTTAAACATCTTGGACTATTTTTCATCTTATCAATCATATTTTTTGTAATTTCCAAATACTTTTGCACATAATCATTAACATCTTGTGTAATATTATTATATCTTGCAGTTGTTGTAGCTCTTATTTCTTTCATTTGTTCTATTCCCCTTGTTTGCATTTCTATTATTCCTTTTGCAATATTAATTAAAGGTGGATATGTTGTATATTTAAGTAAATTTTCACACATGTAGATTGCAGCTTGATGGTGTGGAATCATACATTCAATAAAATTAATTGTTATGTTATTTGTAAAATTTGCATTCAACATTTTACTTGCCATCTCATCTAATATTTGGTCAAAACGATATAAGTAATTTCTTGTCATCATATTTTGATAATTCATGTTATTATCACCCTTCCATTATTATTTCTTATTTTATTATATACAAATAAAAAAAATGGGTTACTTTTAATAACTAGAAAAAATAATATATATACCTTGAAGTCCAAAAATTATTTTGTATATATTTTCCTTATTTGGTAATAATATTTTTAGGTGGTGATAATATGACAAGTAAAGAATTATTATATGTTGAAGATGCATTAGGTCATGAAAATTTCATGAAATCATGTTGCCCTAAAACATCTAGTCAATTACAAGATCAAACTCTTTCTACTTATATTAAAGAGTTAGGACAAAAACATACTGAATTATTTGACAAATTTTTAAATTTATTATAGGAGGGATATTATGGAAGATAAAGACATTATGGAAAAAGAACTTCTAATTGTAAAAGGTGTATGTGACTTATATTTACATGGAACAATAGAATCTACAACAGCAGAAGTTCACTGTGCATTTAAAGAAGCATTAAATACTTCTTTAGATATTCAAAACAAGCTATATAATTTAATGGCAGAAAAAGGTTGGTATCAAACACAAACTGTTGAACAACAAAAAATAGATACTGTTAAACAAAAATTTCAATCAAAATAGAAATACAAAAAGTCCACGGCTAAGCTTTAATGCTACACCGTGGATTTTTTACATATCATCATCTTCATCTGATTGATCGTCACAACCATGGCAACCATGGCATGATCCATTGCAATTTTGTTCTTCCGCATCTGGATCTCCTGACCAATCTAATTCTATTATATTTTCACAATTTGGACATTCTACTTCTGTTTTATTTTCATCTACGTCTATAATAAATTCGTGATCACAATAAGGACAAGTAATTTCAAAGTCAAATCCATCTTCTGAATAAATGTCTCTTTCGATATTATCTACTACAGATTGTACTTTATCAAGCTTTTGCTCTAACTCAGTTTGCATCTTTTCTATTTCTTGTATTTTGTCTTCTTTCATGTCCATTATATATTCCATTTGGTCTATTACAACATCTAAAAATTTTGCAAACCTTGTTTTAATGTATAATAAATCTTCTTTGTTTTTAATGTTTTTATCAATATCGTCTAAAAAATTTTTATATTCTTCTTTTAAAGTTGTCATTAAAGTCTTCCTTTCTAAACTCTTTCCATATATTCACATGTTCTTGTGTCTATTTTTAAAATATCCCCTATGTTTACGAATAATGGAACTTGAATTTCTAGACCAGTTTCTAATGTTGCTGGTTTTCCTGATGTTGTTGTAGTATTTCCACTAAATCCTGGTTCTGTATATGTAACTTCTAACTCAACAAATGTTGGTGGTTCTACTGCAAATATGTTTCCTTTATAAGATAAAATAGTAACTTCCATATTTTCTTTTAAATATTTTAGGCAATCTCCTAATTGATCTTCATTTAATGGAATTTGGTCATATGTTTCATTATCCATAAAGTAATATAATCCACCATCATTATATAAATATTGCATTGCTTTCTTTTCAATTTCTGCTGCTGGGAATTTATCTGATGGGTTAAAAGTTTTTTCTAATGTTGCCCCTGTTATAACATTTTTTAGTTTTGTTCTAACAAATGCAGACCCCTTTCCTGGTTTTACATGTTGGAATTCTACAATTCTATATACATTTCCTTCCATTTCAAATGTTGTTCCATTTCTAAAATCTCCTGCTGAATATACTGATGCCATAATTATTTCCCCTTTCAATTTTCCAAATTTTTTCTATCACTTTATCTATTTTACTACATTTTGGAATAAAAATCAATACATTTTACATAATTTAGATTACAATATAATTTTTCTCACTTTTGGTTAAATTTATGCTACCAAATTTTGTTACTTGAAGTGTGTCTTCAATTCTTACTCCAAACTTTCCCGGAATATAAATTCCTGGTTCATTTGTAATTACCATATTTTCTTTTAAAAATGCATCTGAATGATAACTGAAATATGGTGCTTCATGCACTTCCATTCCAACTCCATGACCAAGGCTGTGAATTAACTCATAACCATTTAGTCTAAAATCATTTTCAACCATTTTAGAAAGTAATCTTGTACTTTCTCCATCTTTTATTTGATTTGATGTTTGAAGTTGGTTTTTTAAAACTAAATCATAAACTTTTTTTACTTCCTCTGGTACTTCTCCTACAAAAAATGTTCTTGTCATATCTGAGCAATAACCATTTACAATACAACCCATATCAATTGTTATAATGTCTTTTTCTTTTATTTTTCTGTCTGTTGGTACTGCATGTGGTTTAGATGTATTTTCTCCGTGATGCAACAATTGTATCAAAAGAAAGTCCTTCTGTTCTTTCCTTATAATATTCTTCTATTTCATTTGCAATTTGTTTTTCTGTCATGCCTGGTTTTATATATTCTAAAATATATGAAAAACAATTATCTGTAATTTCACATGCTGCTTGTATATTTTTTATTTCTTCTTCATCTTTAATTAGTCTTTGCTTTTCTATTATATGCTCTGTTTCTATTAAATTATTAATTTTATACTTCCTAATATATTCTTTATATTTTGCATATGTTACATAGTTTTCTTCAAATCCAACATTTTCACAAAACATAAAAAAGTTTTCGTAGTCATCTTTAGTAAGACCTATCATATCATATACAATTATTTCATCATATAAAGTTAAAATACTATGGACTTGCTCTATATATCTTCCATCTGTTAGAAAAATATTTTCTTTTCTTGTAAGCAATAAAGTTCCTTCTGCATCTATTCCGGTTAAATATTTTATATTTATTGGATTTGATATTATAATTCCTTGCATATCTAAACTACTCATTTTATTTCGTAACCATTGTATTTTAGGATTCATTTTTTGCTCCTTTCACTAATACATTCCTAAGGTAAACACCTCTAAAAGAAAATTTTTAATTACATCAAAAGGTATATACATACTAATTAATGTAGCAATCACAATAAATGGTCCAAATGGTATGTACTCACTTGATTTTTTAATTCCAGTTGCAAGTAATATAACTCCTAAGATTGCACCAGTTAAAAATGCAACTAAAGTTATAATTATAATGTTTGGAAATCCGAAAAATAAACCAAGTGCACCCATTAATTTTACGTCACCAAATCCCATTGCTTCTTTTCCATAAATTGCTCCTCCAATTAGAGTAATAAGTAGAAATATTCCTGCCCCAACAAGCATTCCAACAAGCATATTTAAAGCAATTGCAACATCAGAAATACCATAAAGAAATGTAAATATAAGGCCCACTTCTAATATTGTTAAATTTAGTCTATTAGGAATAATTTGATGTTTATAATCAATTACAAATGCACTAAGCAACATTGGTGTTAAACCTAAATATTTTATTAAATCCAAGTTTTCTATAAATGTTTCTTTTACTCCAATTATATACACTAATGATACATAAATAACTGCTGTTATAAACATTAATATATAATTTGGTTTAAAATTTGTTTTATAATAATCTTTTATTTCTTTTGAAAATACTTTTTTATATTCTGGAAGTCTTATATTTACCCAATTAACAAATTCTCCAACAACAAGTCCGTAAAATTGCTGCTATTGCATAATATGCTATATGTACTTCATTTATATACATTTTTTATTTTTCTATAGTATGTTATCCTTAGTATACTTTTTATACTATAGACTCCTTTCTTCTTTTTATTTTTGTGTTTTTATTTTATTTTTAATTTTATTTTCAATTGGTCTTTTCCATGCAGTATACCAGTAATCTTTTTTATTAACTGGCTCCACTAAAATTGTGTACATTTTGCATCTATTACCACCAATTATGTCTGTAAAAATCTGGTCACCAACTACTGCAATTTTTTGTGGTTCTTCTTGTAATTTTTCTTGTACTTTTATAAATCCACTTTTAAATGGTTTTTTAGCAAAATAATTGAAAGGAATTTGAAGCTTATCTGCAACTTGTTTTACTTTCTCTTTATGATTTGTATTAGATAAAATATATAACTTTACTCCTTGCCCTTTTAAATTATTTGCCCATTTTATTTTTTCTTCTGATAAGTTCTTTTCATAATCTATTAATGTGTTATCTACATCTAATATCAGTGCTTTTATTTTGTTTTTTTGTAAAAATTCAATTGTGATGTCTTCTACTTTTTTAAAATATGCGTCTGGATATAAATTCATTATCTCCTCCGTTTTCAAAATATAGTTATATCTTACCAATTCATTATTGTTTTGTCAAGACTCTTTATATAGAAAAGAAATTGATTTAACTCCCTAAAATCAAGCAATAATTTTTATTATAAATCCATCAAATGCTTATAATTTTTAGGAAATCCCATTTCAAATAAAACTTTATCAATAGATATAGTCTTTAATCCTCTTTTTAAGCTGTATATATTTTTTATTAAACTAAAGTAAAACTCTTTGAAATCCTTTCCTTCAAGTAAAATTTTAAATATTATTACAACTGAAAACAAATCTCTAGTTCCTATTTTATAATTTCCATCATCTTTTTTTATTTTCATTTTTTTATGATAAATATTAGAAGATATTCTATTTTTCATTTTTATATCATACAGTTTTTCATCATGTGCACAAATATTTCTTATTAATGTTAAATTATGTAGTATAATTTTAAATTCTTGTATTCTTAAATTATATTTTCTACTAATTTCATTTTGTTCTTTGGGTTTCATCAAACTATAAAATTTTGATACCTTACCAAATGACAATACTCTTATTAGAACCCATAATGGAACATATTTATAATTATCCATATAATGAATAATCATTTTATTAGAGTTTTTATACTGATATTGTATTTCTGAATTTATATTAGTTATAAAACTTTCTATAAGGGATTTTTTTGAATTAGAATAATTAAAATTTGTAAGGATTAAATAATTTTTATGACCATAAACTTTTGAAAACTCATAAGCTATATATGTATCAATTTCATTTTCGATTAATAATAAATATTTTAAAAAAATAATTTTAATGTTTTTATCAAAATGATATAAAGCATATAATTCTTGGATTTTTGTACTTTCTATATATTGCTCTGTTTTTGCCGTTTTATCTAAAAATAATTTTTTATATCCATTGATTAAATAATAGTAATTATTTTTACTTAACATTTTATAAGCATTACTATAATCTTCTATAATCATTTTTTTAGATCTTAGTATCTGTATCTGTTCATCTATTGTTTTGAATTCTTTTTCCAATATTTTCCTCCTCTGGTGTAAAAAATGACCTCGGGCCCGTAGGTTATCCGAGGTACGATCTACTATAGATAGTATAGCACTTAATCCTTGATTTTGTCAAGTGTTTTTTTGCTTTTTCTATCTACTAATATTATTTTATCAACATTTATTTAAATTATTCTTTTTTATTATTCATATACAATTCAATAACCTTATTTCTGTATATTTTTTCTATTTTTGGAAAAACTACAAATATAAATTCGTGTTAAAGGTAAAAGTTGAAAATATTTAAATTTTTTTGACTGAATTTGTACCTAAGGAAAGGAATGATATAAATATGGAAATCAAAAAACATTTAAAAATCACAGGAAATTCTAGTGTTTCTTGGAAAGATGCTATAGTAAAAGCAATAGCTGAAACATCAAAAAGCATTGATTACTTATCTGAAGTTAAAATTTTAGATCAAAGAGCAACTATAGATGGAGATAAAATTGTTGAATATCTTGTAGACTTAGATATAAGTTTTGTAGTTGACTTAAGTAGAACAAATAACTAGATTTATATTTTAGAAAGAAAGGAATGTGATTAATTATGGATCCTATAGAATCTAAACAAACATATCAAGACTATGTAGATAAAAAATCGCCAAACTCCCCTATTCTTAAAAATTGTTTTAATGCATTTTGGGTTGGCGGATTAATTTGTACAATTGGACAAATTATCTTAAATATTTGTAAACAGCGAGGGTTTGATGTACAAACATCTGGTACGATTGTTTCTATTATTTTGATTGGTATTGCTGCATTCTTAACAGGACTTAATTTATTCAATAAAATTGGTAAATTTGCAGGAGCCGGTTCACTAGTTCCAATTACAGGTTTTGCAAATTCTATTGTATCACCTGCTATGGAATATAAATCAGAAGGATATGTTATGGGTGTTGGTAGTAAAATGTTTACAGTTGCAGGTCCTGTTTT
>CANQEA010000016.1 GCA_947594095.1 uncultured Clostridia bacterium
ACGAAAATTTTACAAAAAAAATAAGCATTATCAATGCTTTAAAAAATTTTTTTATTAAAAAAGTGTCAAACTTCCGAGTGAGGTAATACATTATGAAAAAAATTAGGCAATACTTCAACGATATGAATGAAGCATATCTTACAGTAAATATTAATGAGCAATTTTTTGTTTGAATAGGATTTATTTTATACAGAATTTCGTAAATTTTACGAAAACCTCTTGACAGTTTACAATAATACATATAAAATATAATAGGAAGGAAAAAATATATTGAAATTTTATACATATATATATTTTATTCGAACATTGAAAATTAAATAAGAAAGAGGTGTAAGATGATGAACATCGTAATCATTATCGCCGCTTGCTTAATCTCACTTGCAATTGGTATACCAGTAGGTATGGTATATAGAAAAAAAGTTGCAGAATCTAAAATTCAAGGAGCAGAAAAAGAAGCAAAAAGATTAGTAGAAAATGCAAAACAAGAAGTAGAAAATTTAAAGAAATCAGAAATCCTTAAAGCAAAAGAAGAAATAATGGCTAGTAGAAAAGAATTAGATCAAGAGATTAAAGAAAGAAGAGGCGAAGTACAAAAACAAGAAGCAAGATTAATTCAAAAAGAGGAAAATCTTGAAAAACGTTCAGAAAACTTTGAAAAGAAAGAACAACAACTTGAAAAAGAGTTACAAGAAATTGACAAACAAAAAGAAGAAATTGCAAACATAAAAGAAGAAGAAATGTCAAAATTACAAAGAATTGCATCTTTAAGTAAGGAAGAAGCAAAGAAAATTATTTTAACAGAATTAGACAAAGAACTAACTGTTGAAAAAGCAACTCTTATAAGAGAAAAAGACCAAAAGGCAAAAGAAGAAGCTACAAAAAATGCAAAAGAAATATTATCTTATGCAGTTCAAAAATGTGCAGCAGACCATTCTCAAGAAACTACAGTTTCTATAGTTGCACTTCCAAGTGATGATATGAAAGGAAGAATTATAGGAAGAGAAGGTCGTAACATTAAAGCACTAGAAACTTTAACAGGAATTGATTTAATCATTGATGATACACCAGAAGCTGTCGTATTATCAGGATTTGACCCATTAAGAAGAGCAGTTGCTAAAATTGCCCTAGAAAAATTAATCGATGATGGAAGAATTCATCCTGCTAAAATCGAAGAAATGGTTGAAAAAGCTAAAGAAGAAATAGAAACAACTATTAAAGAAGAAGGAGAAAGAGCTGTACTAGAAACAGGTGTAATTGGATTACATCCAGATTTGGTAAAATTGATTGGAAAATTAAAATATAGAACAAGTTATGGTCAAAATGTTTTAAACCATTCAATTGAAGTATCTAATTTAGCAAGAATCATGGCAGAAGAATTAGGACTAGATGCAAAACGTGCAAGACGTGCAGGTTTGCTTCACGATATTGGAAAGGCATTAGACCACGATATGGAAGGAACTCATGTTGAAATAGGAGTTGAAATCTTAAAGAAATATAAAGAAAATCCATTAGTAATAAATGCTGTAGAAGCACATCATGGAGATGTTGAGCCACAAACATTAGAAGCCGTTTTAGTTCAAGCAGCAGATGCTATATCAGCTTCAAGACCAGGAGCAAGACGTGAAACTCTAGAAGCATACATCAAAAGACTACAAAATCTTGAAGAAATTGCAGATTCTTTTGAAGGAGTTGAAAAATCTTTTGCTATACAAGCAGGTCGTGAAGTTAGAATTATCGTAAAACCAGAAAGAATATCAGATGAAAGAATGACAATACTTGCAAGAGATGTAGCTAAAAAGATTGAAGCTGAAATGGATTATCCAGGACAAATAAAAGTAAACATTATAAGAGAAACAAGAGTTATTGATTATGCCAAATAAATAGAGGCTGTACTAAAATGTACAGCTTCTTTTTTTAGATAATATAAGAACATTTATAATTCGATAAAAGAAGATTTAAAAATTTTGAAAAACTATTGATTTTTTAAATAAATTCGAGTATAATAATAGTATAAAAATGAATGAATAATTCATTTGAACTTGAAAGGGTTCTCAAAGTCAAGGAGCAAAAAAAGACTAGATAGGTGCATATCTAGTCTTTTCATTTATTTTAGCCTACTAATCAAATATCTTAAGAATAAGATAGATTAGAATTAGTACGACTAATTTTAAAAGGGCTCCCAATAATCTCACCTCCTTTTAGAAAGGTAGGAGCACGAAAATATTATACTATATCTTGTAGACATAATCAATATAAAATAAAAAATATTTTTAATTAAAAAATCTTTAAATATAAAAAAAAATATGATACAATTTATAATATCAAAAGGAGCAATAAAAATGTCAAATAAAAAAATAGAAGAAGTATTTAGTGATTATATAACAAGTAATAATATAAAATATGCACAAATCGAAAACCTAAGTATTATTAAAAAAACTAATACATTACAAATAAGTATATATTATGATGAATGGATTGAAATAAAAGAAATATGGCTTTTTGAAAAATTCTTAAAAGAAAGATTCCATTTCGAAAACATTGATACAAAAATTAGATATCATGAAGCTGTAAAGCTAAATTCTATTAAAGATGAGTGGAAAAATATCATTGCATATATGGCACATAAATATCCATTAATGAAACCAATGTTATTACTAAAAAGTGATATTGAAATAAATGAAAATGAAGTAAAAATTAAAATGCACATAAAAGGTGCAGACTTTTTAAGAGCAAAAAAGACAGATAAAGAGCTAGAAAAAGTTTTAGAAAACTTATTTAATATAAAATATAAAATAGATATAGTAGAAGAATTGTCGAGAGAAGAAATAGAAAAAATAAAACAAGATATTGAAGAAACACAAAACATAGCAATTAGCCATATAGAAGAGGAAAATAGAGAAACATTAAATGCTAATTCTAAGGGCGAAATTTATGAAGAAGATTCAAACTATGTGCCACCTCAGGACATAGAAGGATATATTCCAGAAGAAGATGCGCAAGAATATGAAATAAATGATAGTAAAATAGAAGAATATATTATAGGAAAGAAAACAAGAGCAAAAGAAAATACAGTTAAAATAAAAGATATAACATCAGAAGGCGGAAAGGTTACAATAGAGGGAAGAGTTGTTTCAAATATATTAAGAGAAACTAAATCAGGCAAAGGAATGATTATTCTTGAAATATATGATGGAACAGGATTAATTCGGAGTAAAATCATTTGCAAAAGACATGGAAGAAGGAAAAGAAATAATTCAAAAAATAGAAAATGCAAAAACTTTAAAAATTACGGGAAAAGCAGGATTAGATACTTATGCTGGAGATGTGACAATTATTGCAAATACTGTAATTAAAACAGAAGCAGACATTCCAGAGATGCCAGAAGATGATGATAGTTCTCCTGTAATACTTGGAAAATCTGCAAATATAACTGCTCCAATTGTAAAAATATCAGAGTTAACAGCAGAAGATGGACTAGTTTCTTTAGAGGGTGAAGTAATTTATTCAGAAGATAGAGAATTAAAATCAGGTAAAATTTTGCTTAGTTTTGATGTATATGACGGAACAAGTACACTTACTTGTAAAGCATTTTTAGAAAAGCAAAAAGCAAAAGGTATTATAAAAAGAATTAAAAAAGCAAAAGGAATAAGACTAGAAGGAAATGCAGGAATGGACAACTTCTCTAATGAACTAACAGTTATGGTAAATACAATTGTTGAAGGAGAAGGACTAAAAAAACAGGCAAGAGAAGACAAATCAGAAGTAAAAAGAGTAGAGCTACATATGCATACTCAAATGAGCCAAATGGATGGAATGACATCAGCAACAGACTTGATAAAAAGAGCAATGAAATGGGGAATGAAATCTATTGCAATAACAGACCATGGAGTTG
Source organism: uncultured Clostridia bacterium (assembly GCA_947594095.1). The sequence goes on from CANQEA010000016.1 coordinate 3,893, forward strand.
TACAAAGCTTTCCAGAAGCACATAAATTATTAGGCGTAAATAACCCAGACATGAAAGTAATTTATGGAGTAGAAGCATATCTTGCACCAGATAAAAATGATATTGTAACAAATCCAAAAGGTCAAGAAATTGACACAACATATTGTGCGTTAGACTTAGAAACGACAGGGTTTTCAGCCAAAACTGAAAAAATCACAGAAGTTGGAATAATGAAGATAAAAGATGGAGAAGTAATAGATGAGTTTAGTACATTTGTTAATCCAGAAAAACATATACCAGAAAGAGTAACAGAAGTTACAAATATCACAGATGAAATGGTTAAAAATAGTCCAACAATAGATAAAGTATTTCCACAAATATTAGAATTTATAGAAGGCTCTGTTTTAGTTGCACATAATGCACCATTTGATATGGGATTTTTAAAACAAAATGCTAAAAACTTAGGATATGAATTTGACTATACTTATATTGATACATTAAGTTTAGCAAAAGATCTATTTCCAAATTATAAAAAATACAAACTTGGAAAAATTGCTGAAAATTTAGGTATAAAAGTAGAAGTTGCACACCGTGCTTTAGATGATGTAGATACAACTGTAAAAGTATTTAATATAATGTTAGACATGCTAAAAAAACGTGGTGTAACTAAAGTAGAAGAAATAGACAGTTTGGCTGCAGATGAAGAAGCAAAAAAGGAAGAATACAAAAAATTAAATACATATCATGCAATAATTTTAGCTACAAACTACGTAGGTTTAAGAAACTTATATAAATTAATATCACTTTCACATTTACATTATTTTTATAGAAAACCACGTATATTAAAAAGCTTGTATAAAAAATATTCTGAAGGATTGATAATGCGGAAGTGCGTGTGAGGCAGGAGAATTGTATCAAGCTATTGAACGTCGGACAAACTGATGAAGAAATTGAAGAAATTGCAAATGACTATGATTATTTAGAAATTCAGCCAATTGGAAACAATAATTTCTTAATTAGAAATCAAACAGTTGCAAATGAAGAAGTGTTAAGAAATATAAATAGAAGAATTGTAGAACTTCGGAGAAAAATTAAACAAACCAGTTGTTGCAACATGTGATGTGCATTTTATGGATCCGCAAGATGAAATATATAGACGTATTTTAGAGGCTGGTCAAGGATATGATGATGCAGATTATCAAGCACCATTATATTTAAGGACAACAGAAGAAATGCTTGAAGAATTTAGTTATTTAGGAGAAGAGAAAGCATATGAGGTTGTTGTAACAAATACAAACAAAATTGCTGATATGTGTGAGCAAATAAGCCCTATTTCGCCAGAAAAATGTCCACCACATATACCAGGATGTGAACAAACAATTAAAGATATTGCATATAAGAAAGCACATGAATTATATGGAGACCCATTACCAGAAATTGTACAAACAAGGTTAGATAAAGAACTAGACTCTATTATAAAAAATGGATTTTCTGTTATGTATATAATTGCACAAAAGCTAGTTTGGAAATCAAATGAAGATGGATACATAGTAGGTTCTAGAGGTTCTGTTGGTTCATCTTTTGTTGCAAATATGACAGGAATTACAGAAGTAAATTCACTTCCTGCTCATTACAGATGCCCTAATTGTAAGTACTCGGATTTCACAGATTATGGCTATAAAAATGGAAATGACCTTCCAGATAAGTTATGTCCAAAATGTGGTACAAAATTAGATAAAGACGGTATGGATATTCCATTTGAAACATTCCTTGGATTTAATCGGAGATAAAGAACCAGATATAGACCTAAACTTCTCTGGAGAATATCAAGCAAAAGCACATAAATATACAGAAGTTATTTTTGGAAAAGGAACTACATTTAAAGCAGGAACAATAGGAACTATTGCAGATAAAACAGCATTTGGATATGTAAAAAAATATTTTGAAGAAAGAAACATGCCAGTAAATAATGCAGAAATAAAAAGATTATCAGCAGGATGTACAGGAATTAAAAGAACAACAGGACAGCATCCGGGTGGAATTATAGTTGTACCAAAGGGAAGAGAAATATATGAATTCTGTCCAGTACAGCACCCTGCAGATGACCCAAATTCTGATATTATTACAACACATTTTGATTATCACTCAATAGACTCAAACCTTCTAAAACTGGACATACTAGGTCATGACGATCCGACTGTTATCAGAATGCTTCAAGATATTACAGGAATTGACCCAACAAAAGTACCGCTAGATGATAAAGAAACGATGTCAATATTTAGTTCAACTAAAGCACTTGGAGTTACACCTGAACAAATTAAATCAGAAGTTGGAAGTTATGGTGTACCAGAATTTGGAACTAAGTTTGTAAGGGGAATGTTAGTTGATACAAAACCAACTACCTTTGATGAGTTAATTAGAATATCTGGATTATCACATGGAACTGATGTATGGCTTGGAAATGCACAAACACTAATAGAAGAAGGAACAGTTACACTTGCTGATGCAATATGTTGTCGTGACGATATTATGATATACTTAATGAAAAAAGGATTGCCACCAAATTCAGCATTTAAAATTATGGAAAAGGTTCGTAAAGGAAAAGCACTAAAAGATCCAGAACAATGGGCAAAAGATGTAGAATTAATGAAAGAACATGATGTACCAGACTGGTATATTAAATCTTGTGAAAAAATAAAATACATGTTCCCTAAAGCGCATGCTGCTGCATATGTAACAAATGCTTTTAGAATTGCATGGTTTAAGGTTCATGAACCTTTAGCTTATTATGCAGCATTTTTCTCAATACGTGCATCAGACGAATTTGACTATGGAATAATGTGCTTAGGAAAAGAAAGAGTATTAAACAAAATGAGAGAAATAGACCAGCAAGGAAATAATGCAACTCAAAAAGACAAAACAATGTATCCAGTACTTGAATTGGTTTTAGAAATGTATGAAAGAGGCTTTAGTTTCTTACCAGTTGATTTATATGAATCAGATGCTACAAAATTTAAGATACAAGATGGTAAACTAAGACCACCACTAAATAGTATTGGAGGTTTTGGAACAGTTGCAGCGCAAGGATTAGTAGACGCAAGAAAAGAAGGAAAATTCATGTCAATAGATGACCTAAAAATTAGAGCTAAAATTGGAAATTCGGGTGCAGACATGTTAAAAGAAGTAGGTTGTTTAGAAGGAATGAGTCAAAGCAATCAGCTTAGCCTGTTTGGGTAATGTCGCTATTTAGGAAACATCTTTGGAGAAACTTTTGGAAATATCAATAAAAAACCTATTCAAATTAAACAAGTTTGTCTAATTTGGATAGGTTTTATTACTTTTTAAATTTTTATATTATATTTCATTTATGTAAAATATATATAACTAAAAAATATATAATTGCAATAATCTCTAATACTGTAATAAAAGGTAGTCCTATTACGAATCCTAATTTCTGAGTTTTATGCCTAAAAGTGTACATTCCTGCTATTGTACCAATTCCTCCTCCGTAATGCTGTTATTATGAAAATTGTTTTTTCTGGAATGCGCCATGCTCCTTTTATAGCTTTTCTTTTATCTATCCACATAATAAAAAATCCAATTAAATTAATAATTATAAAGTATATTACAATATTTTGCATTGTAAATATTTCTTGAAAATTTGAATTTGTATTCACTAATAATCTCTCCTAGTTTAACGTTTTCTCTATTTTAACTAATATATATCAGTTTGTCAAATCAGAATTTAAATAAAATTTTTTATTTTTATAATATAAATTTTTAATATCTATTTTATCTAAAATTTCTTCTTTATTAAAAATATCTAATAAATTAATGTTTTTATGTATATAAGTAATATTTTCATATTTTTTTTCTTTTATATTCTTTTTTAGAATTACTATAATTCTATATCTATTAGATGTTATCTTTCTAATGTCTTCTTTTAATACAGTATTTGGAACATAGATTTTTTTATTTTCTAAAAATTTAAGACCTAAACATACATTTCTTGTAGTACCAATTAAAATGTCAGTTTTTAATAAATTTCCAATTCTCATAAAATCGCCTATTTGATTTGCTAATACATCAATTTTCATAATTTGGGGCATAGCCTCTAATTTCCACTTGGATACATTGTTTTTGAATTCAAAATCTTGTGGTTTTATTCTATTTTTTAATAATTTTTGATAAAAATCTTTTGAATTTAATATTTTGGAATTAATAATTTTTAATCCTGTAAGATGTAAAAAATTATAAGGATAAAATACTGTTTCTATATAACTAATTGTCTTTTGGTTTTGACAATATATAAAAATTATTTCTTTATTTTCTAATTTATAGTGATATTCTTGAGCATACTGATGCAGTTGTTTTATTATTTCATACTTTTGCTTATTTATATTATACCTCCTAAAAAATGGAGACAAATATACACATATTGTGTATAAATGTCCCCTAAATTTGTACGATTTTTCTGTTGCCTAAATCAACGGTAAGCCCATCTTACCTCAACTATTATTAGTTGCATTGCAGACCCTTATGTTCTGCTTTAATTTTTAGGTTATTGTAACGGTCGTACCCGTCTTACGAATTCTAAATGAATCGTAACTATTATTATTATACTTATTATAAATCTTTTTATTCCAACTGTCAATATGTTTTTTACAATTATATAACATAAGTAATGTTAATTTTAAGATATGTCCCCAACGCGACATAATTTCATAAATAAATAGTACCCAATAAATAATATTAAGTAAACGTTGTTAAAATGTGAATAATTATAATATAAAAAACATATAAAAATAAGTTATTCACAAAGTTATCCACATTATCCACAAAAAAATAAAAACTGTGTAAAGAATGAAAAATGTAAAAAAGAGTAAACATAAGTTGCAAAACATCACAAAAAAGTGAAAAAAACAATATAATAATAGTAAAGGGCGAAATGCCTTTAAATAAGCTTTTTTAGAAACGGAGAGACATAATAATGTTAAATAAACTTAAATATATTATGAAAAAAAGATTAACAAGAAGTATGGATAAATATGATATAGATGAACAAGAACTATATAATATGCAAAAACAAGGTGCTAAAATTATAGATGTTAGAAGTCCACAAGAATATAAAGAAAATCATATTGATGGAGCAATATTAATTCCAGAATATGAGTTAAAATCAAAAGCTAAAGAAATACTATTAGATAAAGATGAAATAATTGTTGTTTATTGTTCAAGTGGAATTAGAAGTAAAAGAGCTCAGCAAACTTTAAACAAAATGGGATATAATAATGTGTTTAATTTATATAATGGTTTAGAAAAGTATTGAATTTTTTATAATATAATTAATAAAAAATTTATTGCGTAACTAATTGTAATATGATAAAATATAAACGAAAAATTAAAACCTAGAAGAAAGGCTGTATAAAATATGGATGAACGTAGGGCACATATTAGAAATTTTAGTATTATAGCTCATATAGACCATGGAAAATCAACTCTAGCAGATAGATTAATTGAAATGACAGGAGTTCTTTCTAAAAGAGAAATGGAAAGTCAAGTATTAGACAATATGGATATAGAAAGAGAAAGAGGAATTACAATAAAATCTCAAGCTGTTAGAATGATTTATAAAGCTAAAGATGGACAAGAATATATATTAAATTTAATAGATACTCCAGGGCATGTTGATTTTAATTATGAAGTATCAAGGAGTTTGGCAGCATGTGATGGAGCAGTTTTGGTTGTAGATAGCAGTCAAGGGGTAGAAGCACAAACACTTGCAAATGTATATCTAGCAATAGATAATAACTTAGAAATATTACCAGTTTTAAACAAAATAGATTTACCAAATGCAAGAGTAGAAGAAGTAAAACACGAAATTGAAGAGATTATTGGACTTCCAGCAATGGACAGCCCTTGCATTTCCGCAAAATCTGGATTAAATGTAGAAGAAGTATTAGAGCGTATTGTAACAGACCTTCCAGCTCCAAAAGGAGATGAAAATGCAAAAACAAAATGCTTAATATTTGATTCGTATTATGATAATTACAAAGGAGCAGTTGCACATATAAGAGTTTTTGATGGAACTGTAAAAGTAGGAGACACAATTAAACTTATGGCAACAAATAAAGTATTTACAGTTGCAGAAGTTGGATATTTTGTTCCAGGTTCATATATGCCAGCACAAGAAATAAAAGCAGGAGAAGTTGGGTACATTGCAGCAAGCATAAAAAGTATTTCAGATATACATGTAGGTGATACCATAACTCTAGAAAATAATCCAGCAGATGAACCACTTAAAGGTTATAAAAAAGTAACACCAATGGTGTATTGTGGTTTATATCCAATTGATGGTAGCGAATATGAAAATTTGAAAGAAGCACTAGAAAAGTTAAAATTAAATGATGCTGCTTTAGAGTACGAGCCAGAAGCATCAGGTGCATTAGGCTTTGGATTTCGCTGTGGATTTTTAGGATTGTTACATTTAGAAATAATAGAAGAAAGACTAGATAGAGAGTTTGACCTAGGATTGATTACAACTGCACCATCTGTTATTTATAAAGTATACAAAACAGATGGACAAGTTTTAGAATTATATAATCCAGAAGATTTACCACCTGCTCAAGAAATATCATATATTGAAGAACCATTTGTTACAGCAAATATTTTAACTCCAAAAGATTATGTTGGAAATATAATGGAACTATGCCAAAGAAGGCGTGGAATATATATTGACATGAAGTACTTGGATGAAAATAGAGTAACACTTGTTTATGAAATGCCATTAAATGAAATTATTTATGACTTTTTTGATAACTTAAAATCTAAAACTAAAGGTTACGCATCACTTGACTATGAGTTTAAAGATTATAGAAAATCTAATTTGGTAAAATTAGATATCCACATAAATGGAGAAAGAGTTGATGCTTTAAGTTTTATTGTGCATAAAGATGGAGCTTATGATAGAGGCAAAAAAATGGTAGAAAAATTAAAAACAGTTATTCCAAGAAAATTATTTAAAATACCAATTCAAGCAGCAATAGGTGGACAAATTATAGCAAGAGAAACAATTTCTGCAATGAGAAAAGATGTTTTAGCTAAATGTTATGGTGGAGATGTTACTAGAAAGAAAAAGCTTTTGGAAAAACAAAAACGAGGAAAAAAGAAGATGCGTGAGATTGGAAATGTGGAAATACCACAGGAGGCGTTTTTGAGTGTTCTTAAACTAGATGATGAATAGGAAAGGATTAAAAAATGAAAGAAAATATACGAGAAGACACTGACATTATTGTTGGAAGAAATTCTGTACTAGAATTACTAGAAAGTGGAAAAGATATTAATAAAATATTTATTACTAAAGGTGAAAGACATGGTTCTATTAATAAAATAATTGCAAAAGCAAAAGAAAAGAAAGTAATTATTGTTGAAAAAGATAAAAGGCAGATGCAAGAAATTGCTCAAACTCAAAATTATCAAGGAGTTATTGCAATTGTTCCACCTTTTGAATATTGTGAAGTAGAAGATATTTTACAAGTTGCAAAGGAAAAAAATGAAGACCCATTTGTTATTTTGCTAGATGGAATAGAAGACCCACATAATTTAGGCTCAATTATTAGAACAGCAGAAACAGCAGGGGTACATGGTGTAATCATTCCAAAAAGAAGAGCTGCACAAGTTAATAGCACAGTAAATAAAGCATCAAGTGGGGCAGTAGAACATATGAAAATTGCAAGAGTAACCAATTTAACAGACACAATAGAATATCTAAAAAAAGAAGGGCTTTGGATTTGTGGGACAGATATTAATACAGATAAATATTATTATGACCAAGATTTAACAGGGCCACTTGCAATTGTAATTGGAAATGAAGGAAGCGGAATGAGTGAAAAGGTAAAAAAGAATTGTGACTTTTTAGTTAAAATTCCAATGAAAGGGAAAGTTACTTCTTTAAATGCATCAGTTTCAGCAGGAATTATTGTATATGAATCACTAAAACAAAGATTAGTACAAAAATAAGCTATGTTTGAAAGGAGAATTGTTATGACGCCAAGAAGAAAGAAAAAAGTTCTAATTATAACCATAATTGTTATTTTGGTTTTAGCGTTAATAGGAGGATTTGTTGCTCTATATTTAACCACAGATATGTTTAAATCAAGTAAATCTTTATTTGAAAAATATATTTCTCAAAATGCTGGGAATATAGAAGTTTTTATAGGTTCTAATGAAGAATTAGAGCATACTCAACAACAAAGTGCCTATAATACAAAAACAGAACTAAGTATTGATTATGCTCAAGGTGAAAACAAAGAAAATAAAATAAATAATTTAAAGTGGCAAGGGGATAAAATCGTAGATGAAAATGACAACTACCAGTATAATGAAATGAAACTTACACAAGGTGAAGATGATATTTTAGATATTGAATATGTTCAAAATAATGATCTATATGGTATTAAAATAAATGACCTTTTTGAAAAATACTTAGCTTTTGAAAACAATGATTTAGAAAGCATTTATAAAAGTCTAGGAATATATGAAGAAATAATAAAAAATTTACCAGATGAAATTACCTTTGAAGAAGACAACAATATAAAATTATTTACAGACGAAGAAATTCAAACAGTGCAAAATAAATATCTAAATTTATTGATAAACAATAAATATTCTAACAATTATTCTAAATCTAATGAGCAAATTACTATAAATGGTCAAAATATAAATACTACAGCATATAGTCTTTCTATGACAAAAGAACAATTAAATAACATTTATATTGAAATTCTAGAATCTGTGAAACAAGATGAAATTATTTTAGGGAAAGTAAGAAGCTTGCAAGATAGTGCGTTAAAATACGTAAGTCAGGATACATCATTTGAAGATAGTTTTAAAAGTAAAATAGATGAGATAATAAATGATATTAAAAATAATAATATAGGAACTCAAGAATGTAAAATTGTAGTTTATCACAGTAACAAGAAAACAGTTAGAACTGCTATAATAACAGACGAATATGAGTTTAATTTAGACATCTTGAATAATTCATTTATGCAAATACGATATAAAACAAGTGTAGAAGAACAAAATTTAGAAATTGTAAAAAGTGAGAATGAATGTAAAACAAGTTTCCTAAATCAAACAAAAGATAATATTCAAAAATGGGAATTATCTCAAAATAATGGGCAATCTGAGAATGGAGAAACTAAAAACAATAAATTAACTATAGAAAATGGAGAAAACAAATTAGAAATAAATTTAAATGAAGAAATAAATGATATTAAAGAGCAAAAGAAAAAAGTTGAATTAGATAATGATAATAGTATTATAATAAATGATTTAAAAGATGAAGAGCTAAAAGATACTTTAACAAATGTGCAAGAAGAAATAATGACAGAGCTAACAGAAGTTTTAACTAAAATTGATATAGAGAATGTACAAAAAATATTAAATGACTTAGGAATCGTTAAATCAGCTGTATCAATTGAAAGAACACAGATGACTGAAAACGAAAAAAATAGATTTAATACTCAATTAGAATTTTATACAGGAACAAATTTAGGACCAGAAACTGTATTAGAACTATTAGAATATAGCAAAGACAATTTGCTTGGAATAGAATTCCCATCTAATACTGAGCTAAGACTTAATTTAGATTTAAATGAAAATAAGGACACAAATATTTATACAAAAATTAAAGACATTCTTATAAGTGATGATGAAAATAAAAAAATATATGATCAACTTATAGAATTCTATACTGAAAATAAAGGAAACAAACACCATGAAATAAAAATAAATTATAATCAAGAAACAGGTTTAGCAGACAATATTTCAATTATAATTGAAAAAGATAAAAAATAGAAAATACAGTTAATTGTATATCTTTAATAAGGAATGAGAAAAATATGAAACCAATAAAAATAGTTATGATAATAATATTAAGTATTGCATTACTATTTGGGTTATTTGCAGTTTATTATTTAACATCAGATATTGAAAGTAAAATTCCCAAAGAAATACAGGCTACATGTGAATTAGAAGTACAAGAATATATGCAAAGAAAAGTATTTGTTGTAAAACCTAAAAATGTAGAATCTAAAAAAACTATTTTATACTTTCATGGTGGTGCATATATGGGAGAAGCAACAAGTAATCATTGGAATTTTATAGAGAAAGTAGTAAATGATACAAATGCAACTGTTATTTTGCCAGATTATCCATTAGCCCCAAAATACAATTATAAAGATGTATTTCAAATGATAGTTCCATTATATAAAGAAATAATTGAAAGAGTAGAAACTAGTAATTTAATTATTATGGGAGATTCAGCAGGTGGAGGAATGAGTTTAGCCCTAATTGAAAAATTGTCAGAACAAAAAGAAAAGCTTCCAAGTAAAACTATACTTATATCTCCTTGGCTAGATGTAAGACTTGAAAATGAAGAAATTCCAGAAGTTGAAAAAAGAGATAAAGAACTAAATAAAGATGCATTAAAGTTAGCAGGAATATCTTATGCAGCAGAAGATGGAATGGATAGCTATTTAGTTAATCCAATAGATGGTGATTTATCTAAAGTTGAAAATATTTATATATTTACTGGAACAAATGACATTTTAAATCCAGATGCACATCTTTTAATAGAAAAAGCACAAAAGGTTGGAACTGAAATTAATTTAAAAGAATATGATGGAGCAGCTCATATTTGGTTAATAGAAAATAATTGTGAAAAAGAATTAGTAGATAAAGCATATAACGATTTAGTACAATTAATAGGAGAGGAATGTGATTAATTGTGAAATCACAAAAATTATATTGGAGGAAATTAGATAATTCTGCAAAAATATTTCCAATTTCCAGTGGAAAAAAATATAGTACTGTGTTTAGACTTTCTGCTGTTTTAAAAGAAGAAGTAAAGCCAGAGATATTAGAAAAAGCTGTAAAAATTGCATTAGAAAGATATAAATCTTTTAAAGTTAGAATGAAAAAAGGCTTTTTTTGGAATTATTTTGAGCATAATACAAAAGACCCAATAATAGAAATTGAAAATAATTATCCTTGTAAATATATAGATCCAAAAACTAATAATAATTATTTATTTAAAGTAACTTATTTTGAGAAAAAAATAAATATTGATATATTTCATTCATTAACAGATGGAAATAGTGGGATGTTATTTTTTAAAGAAATAATATACACATATTTAGAATTATTACATCAAGATGTATTACAAGATGGTAATAGGCAACTTAGAAAAATTGATTATAATACAGAAGATAGTTACATGAAAAATTATGATAAAAAAGCAAAATCAAATGCTTCTTCTAAAAAAGCATATAAAATTAGAGGTAACAAATTAAAACTTGGAGCAGTTAGTGCAACTCACATAATAATGGATTTAGAAGCTTTGCAAAAAGAGGCAAAAAAATATGAAGCAACAATTACACAATATTTATCATCTGTTTTAATCTATTCTATATATGAAGAAAACTATAAAAAACATCAAGATAACAAACCAATTAAAGTATGTATACCTGTAAACCTAAAAAAATATTTTCCATCTAAAACAATGTCTAATTTCTTTTCATATATCACTATAGAAGCGGAAATGAAAAGAGATAATTTAGATACTTTTGATAAAATCATACAGTTTGTAAAAGATGACTTTAAAAAGAGACTTACAAAGGAAGAAATAATAAAGACAATGTCTGCAAATGTAAAAATAGGAAATAATCCATTTATTAAAATTGTTCCATTGTTTTTGAAAACAACATTAGTAAGGATTGGCTATATTGAAATTAGAAAATATACAACAACTACATTTTCTAATATAGGAAGAATGGGAATCATAGGTAAATATCAAGACTATATAGACTATTTTTTAATGTTGATTGCTCCAGAACCTTTTGAAAAAATAAAATGTTCTAGCTGTAGTTTTGAAAATAAAATGGCATTTACTTTTACTTCTGTATTAGCAAATAATGATATAGAAAAATGCTTTAGCAAGTTTTTAAGTGAAAAAGGAATTAATATACAAATAGAAAGTAATGGTGTTTTAGATGATATATCCCCAAATGTTAAATAGTAAAAAAACAAATTCTATAATTAAAATTGGAATTGCTGTTACTCTTTTTATTTCTATTTTATTAGTTATAATTAACAGAGTGATAACCCCAGAGCTTCATTGGGCAGCAATAGTAAACAGTGGAATTGTATATGTATGGGTTACAGTTGTTTATTCAATAAATAGGAATAGAAATATGGCTGCACATGTATTACTTCAACTAGTTGCAATTGCAGCACTTATAACTTACATAGATTATGTACTAGGCTTTAAAGGTTGGTCTATTAATATTGGAATTCCAATTTTAATAATGATTGCAAATATTACAATGCTTGTATTAACAATAGTTAGTTATAAAAAATATGTACAGTATGCTATTTGCCAACTTATTATTTGTGCATTCAGTATGCTCCCAATATTTTTTATAACAGAACATATGGTAAATGATAAAACTTTAAGTATTGTTGCAACATCTATTTCTGTTGTTAATTTTTTAATTACAATCTGTCTGTCTGCTAAAGATGTTAAGGAGGCTATTGTTCGAAATTTTCATATATAATATAAAATTATGTAGAGAGGGAAAATATGAGCGCAGTTGTTGAAAAAAGTTTAATTGTTCGAAGAGAAAGTAAATTTGATATAATAAGAAATAGTTTGCTTAAACTTTTTTGGGGTAAAGATTATGATTTATTTTATAAAATGAATAATTTATTAAGACCGAGAAGGCCAAATACAAGTCAAATTGTAATACCTGGAAGAAAGGATTTTTAAATGAAAAACATAAAAGATTATAATTTAGATGAACTGAAAAATGAATTAATTGAATTAGGAGAAAAACCATTTAGAGCTGAGCAGATTTTTAAATGGTTGTATGTAGACAAAGTTAAAGAATTTAATGAAATGACAAATTTGTCAATTGATTTAAGAGAAAAGTTGAAACAAAATTATACAATGTGTAATTATAATATATTAAAAAAACAGGAATCTAAAGACGGAACAATAAAATACTTATTTGATGTATTAGACGGAAATGCAATAGAAACTGTGCTTATGAAATATCATCATGGAAATTCTATATGTGTATCATCTCAAATAGGTTGCAAAATGGGATGTAAGTTTTGTGCATCTACTGGAATACAATTTATAAGAAATTTAAGTAGTGGAGAAATTGTAGAACAACTTTTAGCAGTGGAACAAGATACAAACGAAAAAATTTCAAATGTTGTATTTATGGGAATTGGAGAACCTTTTGATAATTACGAAAATGTAGTAAATGCAATAAAAATTATAAATAATCAAAAGGGAATAAATATTGGAGCAAGACATATTAGTGTTTCGACAAGTGGAATAGTGCCTAAAATTTATAAGTTAGCAGAAGAAAACATTCAATGTACATTATCTATTTCTTTACATGCAACAACAAATGAAAAAAGAAGTGAAATGATGCCAGTAAATGATGTATATTCAATAGAAGAATTATTACAAGCATGTAAAGATTATATAAATAAAACAAATAGAAGAGTTTCTTTTGAATATGCTTTAGCAAAAGACAATAACGATAATTTAGAAGATGCAAAAAGATTGGTAAAATTATTGAAAGGTATGATATGCCATGTTAATTTAATTCCAATTAATAAAATTGAAAATGGAAACTATGTAAAAGCAACAAATGAGAATATCCTAAAATTTAGAGACTATTTAAATGAACACGGGATTGTTGCAACAATTAGAAGAGAATTGGGTTCTGACATTGATGCAGCTTGTGGACAACTTAGAAGAAAAAATATAAAAAATGTTGCAAAGAAAAAAACTTAATGGTATAATCTTACTTGTGTTGCGTAAAATAAATATGTAACAATTTTGAAAATAATGGTTTAAAAGTAATTATAATTATTTTTCAACTGGGTTTAAGAAAGGAAGAAATATTTTATGAATATTTGTGTATATGGAGCAGCAAGTAGTTTAATTAATGATAGCTACATAGAAGCTGGAAAAGATTTAGGAAGAAAAATGGTAGAAAGAGGTCATGGCTTAGTATTTGGTGGTGGCCAAAATGGTATGATGGGAGCATTAGCAAAAGGAGTTCACGAAAAAAATGGATATATATTAGGTGTAATTCCGAAATTTTTTAAAGAAGGTGGAGAAGAAGTATCTTTTAAAGAATGTACAGAATACATCTATACAGATACAATGAGAGAACGTAAACGTTTATTAGAAGAAAAGGCAGATGCATTTATTATCTCTCCAGGTGGAATTGGAACTTTAGATGAATTTTTTGAAATACTAACTTTAAAACAGTTAGGAAGACATAACAAAGCAATTGCAATGTATAATATTAATGGCTTTTATAATGAATTAGATATGATGATGAATACATCAATTGCAGAAAAATTCATAACAGATGACTGTAAAGATTTATATAAAGTATTTAACGATGCAGATGAAATGTTAGATTATATAGAAAAATATGATCCAAAAGATATAGACTTAAAGAAAGTTAAAATTAGATAGCTAAAAAAATAATCAAGTTAATTATGAAAGAAGAAAAGATATGTTAAAAAGTAGTAATTTTACAGAAATAGATGAAGAATTTATTTGTGAAAACTGTGGAAAGAAAGTTCCAAAACTTGGTTATTCTTGTAGAAACCACTGCCCATATTGTTTATATTCTAAACATGTGGATATTAATCCGGGAGATAGGGAAGAGAGTTGCCATGGAATGTTAAAGCCGGTTGGCTTAGAAATAAACAGTAAAAAAGGATATGTAATTGTTTTTGAATGTGAAAAATGCCATGTTAGAAGAAAAAACAAAGCGGCAAAAGATGATAATATGGATTTACTAATTAACTTAAGTAGAGCAGAATAAGAAAAAGTTATTTCTTAATTAAGAAATAACTTTTTTATTACAATATTTATTTCCTCAATTGTTTCATCAAAAATATCAATTCTTGCAAATTTTATTTTAAAATCTTTTGGATTTTTCTCTATGTTTTTATAATGATAAATGGTACTTACAGTTTGTACATTATCAGGAATAACCCTAAATTTATTTTTAAATCTATCTTGCAAATAATATTTATTTTCACTCTTGCAGTTACCAATACAATTTGGATGAGATTTATTAGTTTTTCCAAGTAGGCAGTAATTTGTGTGCATTAAAGGAATCTTGCCATAAACAATTAAGTTACTTGGAATTGATGAGTTATTGCAAAGATAGTTAATGTCATTGTCATTTAATTCTGGTGAGATTGTGTAAGAATTTGCTCCAAGTCTTTTTAAACTATCAATTGTTAAAGTATTAAATACATTTAAAGTATAGTTTGCAACAATATCAAAGCTTGATATATTATTTTCTAATACTTCATCTAAAATTAGAAAATGAGATATATTTGAAATTACAAATCCAGAAATATTATAATTTTTAACTGCCTTTAGAATATATGATGAAAAAAGATTTCTGTAATTTGGCTTTATAATGCTAGGCATATATATGTAAGTTTTATATTTGGAATTTAATAACTTTAAAACATATTTGTACTTTGAATCTGAAAAATATTTTAAAGGTATATAAATTAAGTCGACATCTTCCAATTTTGAATAATCATAATCTTTATTTAATTCATTAAATAAAACACAAATATGTGGCACATCTGTAGAAATGTTTGATTTTAATGAATTAGGTAATAAATTTAATGTTTCATCAAAGTTTTTGCTATTTTTATATTTTCTGTGTATTTTGTCTAAAGCATAATCTGTAACTTTCTCTAATCCTTGTCTTCGTAATTCATTTAAGCTACTTATTTTTGGAAGAAAAAGATTTTCGTCTAAGTCTATTTGTATTTTCTCAAAAGAATATGGGGTAGACGAAGTTTTGCTTATTTGAGAAACTACAGCATCTTTAGTTAATGGCTTATTTTTAGCTTCTTCTGGTTTAATATCTAGAATAACATTTAATTTCATATCTTTATAACAATCTATGTTATTTGCAGAAGTAATTGAAATAGAAAGGGGTTTGTCTTTCTTTATTGAAACTTTGCAATTTAGTTTTATTTTTCTATTTTCAGTTTTGTAACTTTCTTTTGCTGTAATATTTAATGCCTTAGATGACATTTTATAAACTAAATCACCTAATTTTATATTTCCTTTCATTCTACCAATTGTAACAATTTGACCTCGTTTTGTTTCGGTAATATTTTTACTATTTTCCATAAGTTCTGAAATTGTGTAAATACTATCTTCATTTTCAAAAGAAACTGTATCTCCAATTTCTATAGGTTCTTTTAATTTTAAAGTTATATATCCTTTATTGATATTTGTTTTTTGAACTTTACCTAAAAATAGTCCTTGATTTCCTGGCTTTTCTTTATATATTAAATTTTCATTTGGATTATTATCTAAATGGCCAGATGAAAACATGCCACGGTTAAATACTTGAGCTAAATCTTTTTCATCTTGTTCTAATATTTCGTATGGCTTTTCTGATAAGGCTAAATCTATATATTTTCTATAAATTCTTGTAACTGTTGCAACATATTCTGGATTTTTCATCCTGCCTTCTATTTTTAGACAGTTTACTCCTGCTTTAATTAGTTTAGGAATATAATCTAAGCCACACAAATCACGAGTGCTAAGTAAATATCCTGAATCAATTTTTGAATTATTTTCAAGCAAATTATATGGCATACGACAAGGTTGCGCACATTCACCACGATTTCCGAGAGCGACCTCCAATCATACTTGAAAATAAGCATTGACCAGAATAACAGATACATAAAGCACCATGAATAAAACACTCAATTTCTACGTCAGTGTTTTTACAAATATATTCTATTTCATAAAGAGAAAGTTCGCGAGCTAGTACTATTCTTTTAAAACCAAGATTTTGAAGGGCTAGTGCTCCTTTTAAATTATGTACTGTCATTTGAGTGCTAGCATGAATTGGTAAATCTGGAAATGATTCTAAAAGCTTAGTTGCTAAGCCTAAATCTTGCACAATTATTGCATCAATTCCAAATTCATATGCAGATTTTGCAAGCAAAATAGCTTGCTCTAATTCATCATCTTTTATTAATGTGTTTAGTGTTAAATTTGTTTTAACTCCACGAAGTTTGGCATATTCAATTGCTTGTTTTAATTCGTTCTCATCAAAATTATGTGCAAAAGCTCTTGCGCTAAACATATTAGCTCCAAAATACACACTGTCTGCACCATTCTGAACAGCAGCTTTTAAACATTCAAAATCACCAACAGGAGATAATAAATCTATCATGTTAATCAATCCTTTAATTATTTCTACTAAAAATAGAGTATCACTAAAATATAAATTTTTCAAGTGAAAGTTCTTCTGAAAAGACAATTTTGTTAAAAATTTACAGTAAAAAAGAGTAAAATTTTTTCGCAATAAAAAATATAGTAATATCAACAAAAACATCAAATTTTGTGATAAAAT
>CANQEA010000017.1 GCA_947594095.1 uncultured Clostridia bacterium
AGCAAAACAATTACCAGATATTGCCAATTGCAAGTGCTATAGATAAAAATAATAAAATTTACTCTTTTTTACTGAAAAATTTTAAAAAAACTATACAAAATAAAAAAGTAATGATATAATCAACATCAAAGAGGAAAAAAATTTGGAGGATAGATTATGGGAAATATTGTTTTATTAGATGAATTAACAATAAACCAAATAGCTGCAGGAGAAGTAATTGAAAGACCGGCATCAGTAATAAAAGAGATGGTAGAAAACTCAATTGATGCAGGTGCAAGTCAAATTACAGTTGAAATAAAAAATGGGGGAATATCATACATAAAAGTAACAGATAATGGAAAAGGAATTGCGCAAGATGATTTAGAAATGGCATTTGAAAGACATGCAACAAGTAAAATAAGAAGTGCAAATGACTTGAACACTGTTACATCTATGGGGTTCCGTGGAGAAGCATTAGCTAGTATTGCTGCAATTAGCAAAGTAGAAATGATATCTAAAACAGCTGAACAAGAAACTGGTTATAAAGTAGTTGTTGAAGCAGGAGACGTACTAGAAAAAGAAGAAACAGGCTGTCAAACAGGAACATCTATCACAGTAAGTAACTTATTTTTCAACACACCTGTTAGATATAAATTCCTAAAAAAAGATTACACAGAATCAGGTTATATAGAAGATGTTATTACAAGAATAGCATTAGTTAATCCAGATATTGCTTTCAAATTTATAAATACTGGTAAAACAATAATTCAAACAAATGGAAATGGAGATTTAAAAAGTGTAGTATATGCTATATATGGAAAAGACGTTGCAAATAGTATATTAGAAGTATCATATCCATATGAAGATGTTAAAATCACAGGAGTTATTGGTAAGCCAGATATTGCAAGATCAAATAGATCTAATCAATTATTTTTTGTAAATAAAAGATATATAAAAGATAAAACTTTGACTGCTGCCACAGAGCAAGCATATAAAGGTTTAATTCCAATTGGAAAATTTGGTTTTGTAGTTTTAAATATAGAAATGAATCCAGCTAAAGTAGATATAAATGTTCATCCTGCTAAACTAGAAGTTAGGTTTGAAGAAGAAAACAAAATATTCCAATCTGTATACCATGCAATAAAAGACACATTATTAAAATCAGAATTAGTAGGAGGAGAAAAAAGTAGAGAAACTACTTTTGAAGAAAGACTAAGGCTAATTCAAGAAAATAAAAAAGAACAAATGGGTAATGGATTATTTGGATTTAGAAAGCAAAAAGAACATGCAATAGAAAAATACACAGATGAAGAAAGCAAAATAAAAACAAATTCAATAGATGAAGTTACACAAGATAATATGAATATTGATAGTGCTAACATAGAAGAAAAAATACCTAATATAGCTGAGGCTGGAAAACCAATAAATACAGAAGATGTTTTAGCTCAACTTAAAAATCTAAAAGAAAAAATGCAAAAAGATTTACAAATGGGAGATAATTCTGTAGCTGATAATTCAGAAGATTATATAATTGATAGTGCAGACATTAATAAAGAGATTGATGAAGAAAATAAAGAGCAAAATGATAAAATTAATGAAGAAAATGCACAAAAAGATGTAGAAATTGTTGAAAATAACATAGAAAATGATGGACAAGCAGACGAAGACCAAACAAAGAAAATAGAAACTATGGAAGAGCTTCCAAAAGCTATGCAAAATAAGAATTTTGAGGAAGTTAAAGAAAAAATTGAAGATTTAGATAACAACACTCAAGTAGTTTCAGAAGACTTTAATGAAATGTATACCAAAATGTTTGGAACAAAGCCAATTGATTTAATAGAAAAAGAAAAGAAAGAAGAACAAAAAGTAAATGCAATAGATTTGGTACAAAACAATGTATCTATTTTTGATGATGAAGCAGAAAAAATTTTACCAACATACAAATTTATTGGTATTGTGTTCAACACATATATTATTTTAGAGATAGACCAGCAAATGTATATATTGGATCAACATGCAGCACATGAAAGAATTATGTATGAAAAGGTTAAGAAAAATTATTATAGTGATACAGATAAAGATTCTCAAATGCTATTGTTACCAGATGTTATAACATTAACACATAAAGAGATGGAAATTTGTAGAGAAAATGTTGATTTATTTACTAAGGCAGGATTTACATTAGAAGAGTTTGGAGAGAATACAATTAAATTAACAGGAGTTCCATCTATATGTATTGATCTAGATACAAAAGAACTATTTTTAGAAACATTAGATGAAATTAATACAGTTGCAAGAACTGCAAAACAAGAAAAAGAAGAAAAATTTATTGCAACTGTTGCTTGTAAATCTGCAGTTAAAGCAAATATGGCTTTAACTGAACAAGAAGTACATAGCCTAATGGAGAAATTGTTACAATTACCAAACCCATTCACTTGCCCACATGGCAGACCTACGGTAATTAAAATGACTAAGTATGATATTGAGAGAAAATTTGCTAGAAAATAAATGTGTTGGAGAATAATTACAATTTTAAATTGAAAGGAAACCAAAATGAGTAAAGACAGAGTAATTGTTATTTGTGGCCCAACTGCTTCTGGAAAGACAAGCTTATCAATTGAGCTTGCAAAAAAAATAAATGGCGAAATTATTTCTTGTGATTCTATGCAAATTTATAAAGAGATGGATATAGGCACAGCAAAACCTACAGAAGAAGAAAAGCAAGGAATAAAACATTATTTATTGGATTTTGTTTCACCAGAAGATAGGTATAGTGTTGCAGACTTTAAAAAAGATGCAAAAAAGGCAATTAAAGAAATCATAGAAAAAGGTAAGGTACCAATTGTAGTTGGTGGTACTGGACTTTATGTTGATAGTTTAATATATGAAGTAGAATATCCAGATATTGAATTTGATGAAAAATATAGAGAACAATTAGAACAAAGGGTTCAAAAAGAGGGATTAGAAGTTTTATATAAAGAAGCAAAAAAAATAGATGAAAAAGCAATGGAGAAAATTAGCCCAAATGACAAAAAAAGAATCTTAAGAATATTAGAAATATATCATGCTACTGGAAAAACTAAAACAGAACAAGAAATAGAATCAAGAAAAAAAGATGTAGAATATGATTATATGGTATATGCATTAAATTGGGATAGACAAACTTTATATGACAGGATTAATTTAAGAGTTGATAAAATGATAGAAAATGGATTAATTAGAGAAGTTCAAGAAATACTGAAGAAACATAAAAATTTTCCAACTGCTATGCAAGGATTGGGATATAAAGAAGTAGTTGAATATTTAAATGGGGATATTAGTAAAGAAGAAATGATAGAAAAAATAAAACAAGAAACCAGAAGATATGCAAAAAGGCAAATGACTTGGTTTAGGAAAAACAAACAAACGATATGGATTGATGGACAAGACGATATACAAAATAATATAAAAATTATTTTGGAGGGTATGAATTGAAAAAGGAAGTTAATAAAAAACAACAAAATGTGAAGAGGATAGTTATATATGTTATTGTACTCGCAATTTTGATTTATATTATTTATGCAATATATTTGTTAATAAAACGCCCAACTGATGTATTTACAGTAGAGGAAGGAGAACTTTATTTACAAGAAACTAATATAGGATATGTTATTAGAAATGAACAAGTTCTTCAAGGGCAAAACTATAAAAATGGCATGGAACAAATCAAAGCAGAAGGTGAGAAAGCAGCAAAAGATGAAGCTATTTTTAGATATTATAGTACGAATGAGGAAAGCCTAAAACAAAAAATATCAGAACTAGATGTTAAAATTCAAGAAGCAATGCAAAACGATAATAGTATTTCTTATTCTGATATGAAAATATTAGAAAATCAGATTGATGAAAAATTAGAAAATATAAGTAAGGTAACAGATGTCACAAAATTAGATGAATATAAAAAAGAGATAGATGATTTAGTAAGTAAAAAATCTAAAATTGCAGGAGAAAATAGTCCACAAGGTTCTTATTTAAAGCAACTTGTTGATGAAAGAAGAAATTATGAAAGCCAGCTTAATTCTGGCGCAGAATATGTAAAAGCACCAATAAGTGGAATTGTATCATATAGAGTAGATGGATTAGAACAAACTTTAACACCAAACTGCTTTGGAGAATTAACAAAAGAGTACTTAGAAAATTTAGATTTAAAAACAGGAAAGATTGTAGCAGCAAATCAAGAAAGTGGAAAGATAATTGATAATTTTACTTGTTATATTGCAACAATATCTAAGACTGACAAAGCAAAAGAAGCAAAAGTAGGAGATAAAGTTGAAATAAGATTAGCAAGTAACACTGAAATAGATGCAGAAATTACGAATGTAATAAAAGAAGATGAAGAAGTTATCTTAATACTAAAAATAGAAAAACATATTGAAGAGCTTACAAGTTACAGAAAAATATCTTTTGATTTAATTTGGTGGTCACATTCTGGCTTAAAAGTTCCAAATCAAGCTATTGTAAAAGAAAATGACTTGAATTATGTAGTAAGAAGTAGAGCAGGATATTTAACTAAATTATTAGTAAATGTAGTAGCACAAAATGAAAAATACTCTATAGTTGAACCATATACAACTGAGCAATTAACTAATTTAGGTCTTTCAGAAAAAGAAATTTCAAATAATAAAAATATTTCTATATATGATGAAATAATTATTAATCCAGATTTGAGTAAAGTAAATGATTAAAATTGTAAATCTTTTTAAAATGTAGAAAAACAAGTATTTATATTGAAATAATACTAAAAAAGTTTTATTATAAATATAGAGGAATTAATAATTTTATTATCAAAACTATAAAGCAAAAAGATTAATGCGAAGGAGGATGTATGCTAACGTCAAATGTTTGCATATTGAAAAGAATGAAGCATAAAATAAGTATCTTATTATTTTTAATAGCAATTTTAATATCGTGTTTCTATACTGTAAATGCAACTGTTTTGTCTGGAACTTTGAAAGATACAGATGGAAATGAATTACCAGATACTACAATATATTTGGCAGATGAAAATGGAAACAATATAGAAGATTCAAATACAGAATCTGACGAAAATGGGCATTTTGAATTTGATTTGGACACAATAGATGGTATATCAAATGTAGATGAAAATCAAGTTAGACGTGAATATATTAATAATAAATTTTCGTTTAATGTAGAAGGACATGATTCAAATAAAATTGAAATAAATAATTATAATTATTCACCAAAAAACAATGTGGAAATTGTACTAGCTTATCCTTCAAATGATGAAAATGCACTTAATAAAATGATTTATATAAAGGAACAATATGATTATATATATAGAAAGTTTTCTAACGGATATAGTTGTGATATTCATTTGTTACCATATAATGATGAAACTAATAGTATTTTAGATACAGCAGCTGAAAGTATGACAACTTTAAAACAAGAAAATTTGAATTATTCTACTATAAGAATTGTTTATATGTATGTTACAAAAGGTAAATCTATAGATGTAAAAAAGACTATGGTTGAATATAGTGCTCTTACAGCTCCCACAACTATGTCTTTTGTTTTAATACCAGATGAACAAGAAACATACAATGAATTGCAAAGTATGGCATTTTCATTACCTAGAAATGAAATAAATTTTCCTAATAAAACATATAAAAGATTTGACATAAGAAGCTTTGATGAAAATTTGAAAGATATAATTGATAAAACAAGAACAATTAATGGAACAATATTTGAATATAATGCACTAGATTTGGAAGAGGTAGATAATATTGAAATAGGAGATCCACATGATAATTTTGCAACAGAAGATATGATAGTTACTGTAGATGCCGATGGAACAACACCACCTGGAGATGGAACAGATACAACTTTAATAAAACCAAGTGATATAGAAATTAATACTGAACTTGAATGTAGAGTATATTTGGCAGATGGTAGAGACATAACAGACGCTGTATATGATATTACACCACAGATGAAATGTATAAATGTTGATAAAGAACTTATGCAAGGAATGACTGTACAAGTAGAAGGAAAATTGTCAGTATATAATAATAGAGATACTGATGATGAAGATGTAGAAGATGAAATTACAATTAATATAGATAGTAACTTATTTAATATGAAATATGATAAAAATTGTGAGTTATTATCAAAAGATGCAAAAAATGAAGAAGAAAATTGGGATGGATTAGAAAATGTTGCTGTTCAAAAAGAAAAAATAAAATTTAAAGGACATGATTCGATTTACAAAAGTATAGCTATGTCACAGCTTATAACATCTGGCATAGATCCAGAATATAAAATACAATTTAGGATTTATGATAAGAATAATAACTATGTAGATAGTAGTGATATATTAAAGTTAATAGTTACACCACCTACAGGTGGCAAAATGTGTATGTTTCCTAATATGTTAAACAAAATGTATCTTTCTAAAATATAACTATTTTTTACAAAATTTGACTAAATACGAACAGCAAATATTACAAAAATATTACAACAATATTAAATTAAAATTACATTCATAAAAAGTATTGACAATTATAAAAAAAAATAAGATACTTAATACATACAAAATAAAAATATTAAATACAAATGAATTTTAGGAGGTTTTTTTATGTCAGGAGCATTAATGAGCAAAGTATGGGATTTATTCGGAATGGATTCAGCAGAACCAGAGGAATATGATGAAGATGTATACGAATATGAAGATGAAGAGGAAGAAGTAGAAAACAAAGGATTATTTGGAAAGAAAAATAACAAAGTTGTTGCTATGCCACAAGCAAATGCAATAAGAATGGTTATTTCACAACCAACTACTTTTGAACAATCAGACGAAATTTGTGGTTTCTTAAAAGAAAAGAAATCTGTAATTGTTAATTTAGAATATGTTAACAAAGAAGTTGCAAGAAGGATTGTAGATTTTATTAGTGGTGGAGTATATGCATTAGATGGATATATTCAAAAAATATCTAATTCTATATTTTTAGTTGCACCATCAAACTATGAAATTACAAATGAAATGGCTAGAGAAGAAATTAAAAGTAAATTATCAGTGTCATGGTTAAAAAACAATGGCATTAATTAAGGTATTAGTTTGCAAGGAGGAAGAAAATGATTACACCATTAGAAATTGAAAACAAAAAATTTGCAAAGCAATTAATGAATGGCTATAGTGTAGAAGAAGTGGATGACTTTTTGGATGATTTAACAGAAGATTATACAAAATTATATAAAGAGTCTACGCAATTCAAAAAACAAATTGCAGATTTAGAAAAAAGTTTAGAACATTATAAAACAATAGAAAACACATTACAAAATACACTCCTAATGGCGCAAACAACCGCAGAGGATGTTAAAAACGTTGCAAAGCAACAAGCTGACCAAATTGTAAAAGAGGCCAGAGTTAGTTCTATGCAACAAGTTCAAGAATTGGAAACAGAAATAGTTAATAAAAAAAGAGAAATGGATGACATAAAAAAACAATTCGATATATATAAAGCAAAAATGGAATCTTTATTGATTTCTCAATTAGAACTTTTAAAAGATATAAATAAAGATAATTAATAACTTACAAAAGACTACTAAATTTAAAGTAGTCTTTTTGTGTTTTTATTTCAAAATTAAGTATAAAATGTCATTAAAATTTTATAACTTTCGACACAAAAATAGTAATTTAGATTAATAATTTATAAATGTTACAGAACTATTAAATCTATGTTACATTTTAGTTAAATCTATTGACATTATTGAAAAAAGCGATAAAATAGTAATATCTAAGGAAGGTATAGTATGAGAATTGTAAGTGGAAAAGCAAGAGGAACAAAATTATATACTTTAGAAGGAAATAATACAAGGCCAACTTTAGACAGAGTTAAAGAATCTTTATTTAATATACTTCAACAAGATATACAAGATTCTATATTTTTAGACCTATTTGCGGGGAGTGGGGCAATAGGATTAGAAGCTGCTAGTAGAGGTGCAAAAAAGGTTTTGCTCTGTGAAATATCAAAAGATGCTGTAGAAATTATTAATAAAAATATAGAAAAAACTCATATGCAAGATAGAACTATATTATACAAAATGGATTTTAATGATTTCTTAAAAAAAGAATTAAAAGATAACGTGGATATAATTTATTTAGATCCACCTTATCAAACAAATTATGCTATTCAGGCTTTACAAACATTATTAGAAGAAAAAAAGATAAAAAGCCAAACTTTAACAATAATCGAGACTAATAAAGAAACAGAAATTATTGATGAAGTACAAAATCTTCGGTTTTAATATTATTGATAGAAGAAAATATGGAATAGCTTCTCTTATCTTTGTGCAAAAAAAGAAAGAGTCATAGAAAGGGGTTACTATGGAAATTTTTACATTATTAGAAACGTTAGAAGATTTATTAGAAAATAGTAAAAACTTACCTTTTTCAACTAAAGGTATAGTTGAAAAAGAGCAAATGTTAGATTTAATAAAGGAAATTAGAATAAAACTTCCTGATGAGTTAAAACAGGCAAAATGGATCAAGGAAGAAAGACAAAGAATTTTAGTTGAAGCACAAAAAGAAGCTGATAGTATTGTTAAAGAAGCCGAAAATAGAATAATTAGCATGATTGATGAGCATGAAATTACAAGAAAAGCATATGATCAAAAGGCTGAAATAATAGAAACTGCAAATGAAATGTCAAGAGAAATTTCAGCAGGAACAAAAGAATATGCTGATAGCTTATTAGCACAAACTCAAACTGTTATGAAAGATACTTTAGATAAACTAGAAAATAATATAGGAGAAGCTTTAAAATTAATGGAAATTTCTCTTCAAGATACACTAAAAACTATTGAAAATAGCAGAAAAGAATTGAAATAAATTGCAAAAGTCAGTGTCAGAAGTCATAAGAGAACGACTTTTGCCACTGGCTTTTTAAGTTGAACTAAGTTAAATTTGAAAGGATGTAAAAAATGGCAAAAAAGAGAACATATAAAAAAAGAAAACAAAAAGCTTCAAAAATAGATGTAGCAATTGTAGTGCTAATTATACTTAGCATTTTACTTGCTGTTTTAATATATACAAAATCTGGGGTTATTGGTAGTAAATTAAATGAGATATTTCGGTGGGATGATGGGTATGATACAATACATTCTACCTATTGGTATTTTCGCAATAGCAATAAAACTTGCAAGCGAAGAAAGAAACGAAATTACATCTAAACTTGTACAATATGCTGTTCTGTTAATAAGTTTATGCATTATACTAGGTGTATTCCAAATGTCAAGTGGAGAAATTACTTCATCTAAAGATTTATCTGAAATTGTAAAAGATGCATATTTTTTAGGTAGCGAATCAAAAGGTGGAGGTGCAATTGGAGCATTAGGTGCAGTGCCACTTGTAAAACTACTTGGAAATGTTGGTGCAGTTATTTTATGTATTGGTATTGCAGTAGCCCTAATAGTGTTTACATTTGGAATTAATATGTCTGATTTAATTAATAATATTTTAGAAAAACATAAAGATAAAAGAGAAGAAAGAATAGAAGAAAGACAGCAAAGAAGAAAAGAAATGCAAATGATGCAAGATCAGGACTACACAAATAAAAAACGTAAAAAACAGATAATGACAACAGATGGTGATTCTATTGATAAAGCGAATGAACAAATAAGAATCAACTTTGGTGGAAGAATTGTAGATAACGAATATGAAAAATCAGGAAGGAAGAAATATAATCACGATGGAGAAGATTTAACACCATTAACTAAAGATACTAAAAAACAAACATTAGAACAAGCACAGCCTGATGTTATTGAAAATAATTTGTTTAGACAAGAAGAAGAACAAAAAGAAGATAAGAAAAAAGAAGTATTACAACTAGAGCATTCAGTAATTGTTGAAGATGAACATTATGAATATCCACCAGTTGAAATTTTAAGTAAGCCAAAAGCTAAAGCTATTAAAGGTGGTGCAAAGGCTCTAACTGATACTGCTACAAAACTTCAAAAAACATTATATAGTTTTGGGGTCTCTGCAAAAGTAGAAAATGTTTCAGTTGGACCTGCAATTACAAGATATGAATTAAAACCATCAGAGGGTGTAAGAGTTAGTAAAATTGCAAATTTAGCAGATGATATTGCTTTAAATTTAGCAGCTGAGACTATAAGGATTGAAGCACCAATACCTGGAAAACAGGCTGTAGGAATAGAAGTACCAAATAAAGAAAAAGAATCTGTGCATTTAAGAGAAGTAATAGAAAGTCCACAATTCCAAGACAGTAAATCAAAACTTACTATTGCTCTTGGAAAAGATGTTGCAGGAAATACTCAACTTGCTGATATCGCAAAAATGCCACATGTATTAATCGCAGGTTCTACTGGTTCTGGAAAATCTGTATGTATTAATACAATTATTACAAGTATTATTTATAAAGCAAAACCAAGTGAAGTAAAACTTGTTATGGTTGACCCAAAAGTCGTTGAACTTTCAGTATACAATGGAATACCACATTTGTTAATTCCAGTTGTAACAGACCCTAAAAAAGCAGCAGGAGCATTGGCATGGGCTGTTCAAGAAATGGATGATAGATATGAGAAATTTGCAGCACATGGTGTAAGAGATTTAGTAGGATATAATAAAGCGATAGAAAAACAAGGAGAAGGTATTGGAAAACTTCCTCAAATTGTAATTATTATAGATGAGCTTGCAGATTTAATGATGGTTGCATCAAAAGAGGTAGAAGAATCTATTTGTAGATTAGCACAAAAAGCAAGAGCTGCAGGTATGCACTTAGTTATTGCAACACAAAGACCTTCTGTTGATGTAATTACAGGTTTAATTAAAGCAAATGTCCCATCTAGAATTGCATTTGCAGTTTCATCTCAGGTAGACTCTAGAACTATTTTAGATTCAGTTGGTGCAGAAAAATTGCTTGGAAAAGGTGATATGTTATTCTTCCCAGCAGGTGCTGCAAAACCATCTAGAGTTCAAGGAGCTTTTGTATCAGATGAAGAAGTAGAAAAAATTGTAGATTTTATTAAGCAAAATGGAACAGCAACATATAGTGAAGATATTTTACAAAGCATAGAAAATAGTAATAAAACAGATAAAGAATTATCACAAGAACAAGCTGAAGATGATGAAACAGATCCATTTTTAATGGATGCAATTCAAACAGTTGTAGAAACTGGACAAGCATCTACATCATTTATTCAAAGAAAATTTAAAGTAGGATATGCAAGAGCAGGAAGAATTATTGACCAAATGGAAGAAAGAGGAGTTATTTCTGGTTACCAAGGAAGTAAACCAAGAGAAGTTCTTATGACATTAGAAAAACTAAATGAATTAAAGATGGGAACAAACAGTGAGGATATAGCTTAAATATAAATTTAAACTTAAGTGCCAAAAAGGAGCTAAATTATCCTTTTTGGCATATTTCAATTATTAAGAAGTGTAAATTGAGAGGTAAAAAACTATGACAGATGAAATAAAAGAATATTTAACAAGTTATTTAATTTCTTCAACAGATAAATATAAATGGATATTAGAAAATAAAAGTGATGAATTACTAAAATGGTGTATTGAAAATAATCACAAAATAGGAATAAGCAGTTTTGGAATAAAAAATTTAATATTAGAAACTGGAGATATTCCATATATTAAAAGCTGCATTGAAAATCCTAATATTACTTTAAGTAGTGGTGGCAAAACAACATTAATATTAAAATTGGGTTTAAGTGACCCAATGTTTAAGGATAAAAAAGAGTATGAAAAATATATTAAACAGTGTATAGAGAATAGCTCACTAGGACTTGTTTCAAGTGATATTTGCGATTTATTAAGAGAAATAGATGATGACGAATACAAAAAGAAATGTATTTACAATAAAAAATTATATCTTGATAGCAAAAGTATAGAATATTTAATTGAAAGTTTAATTTTTAATTATGAATTAAATAAGGAATTTATACAAACTATTTTATTAGATGAAAAAATATCTTTTGCTAAAAGAGTTAGAGTAGAATTAATAATAAGAACAGGTGATACGAAATTTATAAAACAATTTTTAACAAATGAAAATGATATATTAGGTGATAAATATAGTGCTGAAAGAACCTATTTAGCAATTACTTTTGGTGACAATCATTTATTAAAGAAACATATAAATATGCCTCAAAATTTTATGAGTATGAATATTCCAAAAAATTTAACATATGGTGTAGAATTAGAAGCAGAAAGTAGTATAGAAGATGATGACTCAGATTATTATCGTACAAAATTACTTGAACGTTCAGAAGATTTTGATGAATCATTTTACCAACCATATAAACATGTGTTAGATTGGACAATTGAAGATGAATATTCTATGATAAATGGAATAGAATTTACTTCTCCTGTCTTAAAAAATACATACGAGGATATAGAAAGCATTTATAGAATGACTACTTTAATGAAACAATTAAGATTTCATCCTACACAAGATTGTGGCGGACATATTCATATTGGAGCAGACTATTTTGATTGTGTAGAAGATTATAAAAATTTATTTGAAATATGGGCAAATAGTGAAAAAATATTATATTTGATTTCCAACAAAGAAGGAGAGTATCCAAGGGAAGGGATTATGGAATATGCAAAGCCAATCACAAGGGAAAAAACTGTAGAAATTGAAAATGAATTAAGTAAAAAAGATGTATTTATAGAAGATGCAAAAGAAAAACAAAAAGATAATAAACATTATAGTTTAAATATTTTAAATATAGGAAAAAGATTTAATAAAAATACAATAGAATTTAGAATTTCAAATGGTTCATTAGAACCAGAAATAATATTACAAAATATAACTTTGTATGCTAGAGTTATGCAAGTATCTAAAGAGCTTACAAAAATTACAAACAAAATAAAAAATGGAGAGCAAATAACAGAAGAGGAAAAACAAAAAATAATTTATAAAGAAATGTTAAAAAGAGAAATACCAGATGATGACAATATGAAAATATTAATGAAATTATTATTTGATGATAAAGAAGAAAGAAATGTTTATGAAAAAAGATATTATGCAAATAAAGATTTATTTGTATATATGGATTCAATAAGAAGTACCAAGTTTCCAAAATTAGATTATGAACAATTAAATGATAAAAAAGACATTATGCAAGAAGTAGAAAATTATAGTAAAAATTATGAATATAGATAGAGTGAAATTTATTAAAATATTTTGCTAAAAATATTGAAAAAAATTCAATAATTTTATACAATAGTAATGTGCTAAAATATGGACAAATAGACTTTAAAATTTTGCACAAAAATTACGAAAGATGGGAGGAGAATTGTTTTGCCAAAGAAAAAAGAAAATTTGATAGATAAACTTGTAAAGAAAAATTATAAAAACGAGTTAGAAGCAATTTTAGAACATAAAAATTATGACGAAAACAGTAAAAGTATTCTCCTTAGTATTTTGTACAAAATAGAAGCAGCATACAAGGATTATAGCACAGTAAAAGTAGATGTAGAGTCAAAAGATGATTATATACAAAACCTAAATTCTATTATAGAAAAAGATTGTAAAGATATAAAACTTGTATCTTTAGAAGATGAAAAAGCAAATGAATTATTAGAAAATAGGACATTTTATGTGGATAAAAAAATAAAGAGAATAATTTGTTATCCAATAGAACGAAAATTATTATATGCAATTGCAAAAATTGGTAAAAGAGATAAAATTGTTAAAGACAAGTATTTTTTAAGAAATTTAACTATTTCAAATTTAATAAATACAGGCAATAATATTAGTATGGTAGAACCATTAAGAGATTTTAATGGTTATTCTTGGACAACCTTGCCAAAAGAAATAGAAAGTATTGCACACAACTTAGTGTATCAAAATTTGCGAATTTTAATTGGAAATGATTTTTTAAATCAATGGACCCAAAACAAGGAATACATTATTGATTATTATGAATTATTTTTATCTAAGTTACTAAAAATGTATGGAGAAAAATCTCAAGAAGAATTAGTAGATTTATTGTGCCAAATTTCAGTATTATTAGAAATAAAATTTAACAAAGATTCGAAAAGAGATATGACAAGAAAGAAAAAAGAAGTTGATAAAAAGTTAAAAGAGGTGCAAGATAGAACTGCATATATTGTTAAAATTACAAAACAAAAAAGAAAATTAGAAAAGCAAATTAGAGAAATTGATGAGACATTAAATAACAAAAGACTATTACAAAAAGAGTATAAAATTAGAAATGAATTATTGCCTTTAGAAAAGAAAATATTTAGTGTAAGAATTTTATCTGAAGTAATGCAGAAAGAAAGAAAAGATAAATTAAATCAGATAAAGCAATTAAATAGTTTAGTAAACCCACAAAAGTTTATAAAATATAAAGAAGACTTAGAAGAAAAAGAAAAATATTTAAAAGTTTTAGATACAGAAGATGTAGAAAAGGAAATTAATAAAAAATTATTAACATTTCAAAAATGTTTCTTACAATGTTATATATCAAAAATTAATAAGGCCAATACAAAACAAGAACTATTAAATATAATTTATGAATTTAGATATTATAATTTATTACCATTTTATAAAGATAAATTAATTTATGAACAAAAACAATTACAAAATGAACTAGATAAAATAGGTAAATTAATTATAAAAAAAGCGGTAGAATTAAAGCTAATGGAAGTGCTATATCAAGATGAAGAAGTAAATTATCAAATTATTAAAAATATTTTTACTGTAAGAATAATTAATTTAGAAAATACTTTTATACAAATAAAAAAAGAGGGTGAAGACCTTTATGTTCAGTTATTTGATGAGGGTGGTTTCCAAGAAAAAAATATTTTATTAGATATAAAAGATTATGATAGAAAACTTTTAAACATTAGATTAAACAAAAAGATAAGAGTATTTTACTAAAGGAGGAAGAAAAGGTTGAAAAATGATACAATTATAGTAGTAGAAGATGGTAAAAAATTTTGCTATTCTGAAAAAGAAGAATTAGTAAAAAGCATACTTGGAGAAGATTATTATAATTTATCAAATGAAGAAAAACAAAAAAGGTTAGAAATTTGCACCTATAGAAACGCAGGTTTAGAGCAAATACCTATTGTTAATGTAAATAAAGGTGAAGTTGTAAATAATATTAAAGATAAACAATATATAGTTTATGATGAAGATACATTTATTTTATCACTTGCTAAAAATAATAAATTAGTTATTTATGAAAAGGAAGATGCAAATATTTTTGCAAAAAATATTGATAAACAAAATTTGAAAAGAATTTCTGAAAGTTATATTTGTATTAATGATTGTGCAGATATTATATTATCAAAGAGAAAGGAAGATTAAAGTTTATGAAAATTACTTTTTTAGGAGCAACAAGAACAGTTACTGGTTCTAACTTTTTAGTAGAGGCAGCAGGTAAAAAATTTTTAGTAGATTGTGGTATGTGGCAAGGAAATGCAGATTTAGAACTAGAAAA
This sequence comes from uncultured Clostridia bacterium, assembly GCA_947594095.1. The sequence continues at coordinate 15,469 of CANQEA010000017.1, forward strand.
TTTACAAGATTTTGATTTTGATGTAAATGAAATAGATTTTATGCTTTTAACACATGCACATATTGACCATTCTGGAAGAATTCCAAAACTATATAAAGAGGGATATAGAAATCCAATTTATGCACATAAAGCAACATGTGATTTGTGTGCATTAATGCTTCCAGATAGTGGACATATTCAAGAAATGGAATCTGTATGGAAAAACAAAAAAAGATTAAGAAAAGGTGAAACAGAACTACCACCAATTTATACAGCAGAAGAAGCGGCAAGGTCTTTAGAAATTTTTAAAGAAGTAAAATATGATGAAATTATTGAAATTACTCCAGAAATACATGTAAGATTTAATGATGCAGGTCATATGCTTGGTTCTAGCATTATAGAACTTTGGGTAAAAGAAGGAGAAAAGGAAGTAAAAACAGTATTTACAGGAGATATCGGAAATAATGATATACCACTTTTAGCATCTCCTACAATGATAGATTCTGCTGATTTCTTAGTTATGGAATCAACTTATGGAAGTAGACTTCATATGAAAAATGACCAAAAAGCAGAACTATTCTTAGATATTGTTTCAGAAACATTAGATAATGGAGGAACAGTAGTTATCCCATCTTTTGCTGTAGGTAGAACTCAAGAAATTTTATATGAAATAAATAAATTAAAAGATGTAATTAAAGATGAAGAATTTAAAAGAAAGTATCATACACTTATGAAAGCACCTGTTTATGTAGATAGCCCACTTGCAATATCTGCAACAGAAGTTTTTAGAGAAAATACAGATTTATTTGATGATGAAATAAAAGAAGAAATTTTAAGAGGAGATAACCCATTAGAGTTTCCAGGGCTTAAATTTACTCAAACAGCTGATGAATCAAAAGCATTAAACGAAGACCCAACACCTAGTATTATTATATCAGCAAGCGGCATGTGTGATGTAGGAAGAATAAAACATCATTTGAAACATAATTTATGGAATCCAAAAAGTACAATTCTTTTTGTTGGATATCAAGCACCAGGTACACTTGGATATAGTATTGTAAATGGTGCAAAAAAAGTAAAAATATTTGGAGAAGAAATTGCAGTAAATGCAAGAATCGAATATATAGAAGGATATTCTGGACATGCTGACCAAGAATGGCTTATGAATTTTGTTTATTCATTTTTACAAAAACCAAAACAAATCTTTTTGGTTCATGGGGAACAAGAATCAAAAGAAGTTTTAGGAAGTAAAATACAAAATGAAGCCAAAATACCTGTAATTATTCCAGGTTATGGTGAGACTTATGACTTACAAGATGAAGTACAAATGACGAATAAAATCCAAAGAAAAGTAGCAAATAGTGTAAGAACAGAAATAGAAAATAGACTAAAGAAATTAAAAGAAGAAATAAAAGACATGGAAGACTATGTAAATCAGGATTTAAATGATAGTAACTTAAAAGATGAAGATATTTTTAGAATTAATGAAAAAATAAAAGAATTAGAAAAACATATTTTAAATGTTATCGAAGGATAAATAGAAAGGGGAACACTAATGAGTAACAAACACTTAAATGAAGCAATAATCGGAAATAAAGACCTACTTATAACTTTTACAGGGAAGGGAGAATTACAAAGATTTTATTATCCAGATAAAGATTATAGACAATATATTGATTTTTTTCACACAGGGATGAAAATAAATGAATCTGATGTTATATTTTTACATGATGATATAAATAATGTTTATAAACAATATTATGATACAGATACAAACATACTAAATACAGAAATAACTAACACATATTTTAATATAAAAGTAGTACAAACAGATTTTGCATTAATTAAAGAAAATGTATTAGTAAAAAGATATGTTTTTCTAAATGAAGGAAAGATTGACTTAAATACTAGTTTTTATATACATTGTGGACTTCTATCAAATTATACAAATACAGTTGGTTGTAAAATTGTAGATGGTGGAATGCTTCAATATGCACATGATTTTGCACTTTCTACTTTTGCAAAAGGTTATAATTTAAAAAGTCACCAAATTAATGGAAGTATGGAAACTATAAAAAGAGGAGAAATCTATGATAAAGACTATATTGGGATGTCAAGAGAATCAAGTATTTGTTATGATTTAGGAACAATAAAACCAAATGAGAAAAAAGTAATAGAAATTTGTATGTTAATTGATGAAAATAGAAATATATCTGATATGGAAAAAGAGATTGATAGAATCAAGAAAATTGACTTAAGTAAAGAATATACAAATGCAAAATCATTTTGGAGAAAATATGTAAAAGAACATAATGGATTAAACTTAAAAGAACCATCAGGGGATTATGACGAAAAGATATATGAAATATATAAAAGAAGTATTTTATTATTACCATTACTTACAAACCATGAAACAGGAGGGGTTGTTGCTTCACCTGAAGTCGATGAAGATTTCACAAATTGTGGTAGATATAATTATTGTTGGCCAAGAGATGCAGTGTTTATAACAAAAGCTATGGATATTTTAAAAATGGAAAAAGAAGTAGAAAAGTTCTATAAAGTATTTTGTAAAAAAACACAAAGTAAAAATGGTATGTGGGAACAACGTTTTTTTACTGACGGGAAATTAGCACCAAGCTGGGGATATCAAGTTGACGAAACAGCAAGTGTAGTTTATGGGGTCTATGAACATTATAAATATACAAAATCTGAAAAGTTCTTAAAAGATAATTTAAGCATGTGTGAAAAAGCTGTGAACTTCTTAGAAAAATACATAGAAGACTGGCTAGGAATAAAAGTTAATGATGATTTGAAAATAGATAAAGTTAAACAAGAACTTGAAGAAAGCTATAAAAAAGAAGGCCATAAATATCATGTAAGCTATGATTTATGGGAAATGTGTGAAGGCGTTCATTTGTACTCTTTAGTAAGTATATATGGTGCATTTGATGCAATGCTTAAAATCTGGAATGTGCTTGGTAAAAATGTATCAGAATTTGAAAATAATAGAATAAAAGAAGAGAAGATATTTAAACAAACAAGAAAAATAGAGGCTATGCAAACAGAACTTAAAAAATATATTAACCAAAATATGTATGATGAAGAAAAGAAAGCTTATGTTAGAAATATAGATGACAAAAAAATGGATATAAGCATATTAGGTGCTGTTACGCCATTTAATGTATTTAAACCAAAAGAGAAAAAAGTACAAAATACTATAGAAAGAATTAATCTAACAATTAGAACATACACAGGTGGATATCAAAGATTTGAAAATGACCATTATATGGATGGTAACCCATGGCCAATTGCTAATTTATGGATGACATTATATTATATGCTAACAGGAGAAAAGAAAAATGCAAAAGAAACTTTTGATTTTGTAGTAAAAACTGCAGGAAAACATCATTTCTTAGGTGAGCAAATTGACAATAGCACACTTCAGCCTAATTGGGTAATAGGACTTGGATGGTCACATGCTATGTTTGTGATTGTTTTAGAACATTTATATAAAAAAAATGAAAAATAATTACAATTTAATGCAAACGTAAAACGAAAGGGAAATTTTTATGACAAAAGTTCCAGTTGAAAAAAACAAAGAATATGTAGTAGATATTATAGATAATGGCTTTGAAGGGGAAGGTATTGCAAAAATAGATAATTTTACAATTTTTATACCAAATAGTATTAAAGGTGAAAAGGCAAGAATTTTAATTGTAAAAGTTCTTGCCTCACATGCATTTGGGAAAATAGTTGAAATTTTATCGCCTTCAGAACATAGGGTAGAGAGTGATTGTAGTAGTTATAAAAGATGTGGTGGGTGTAATTTAAGACATATTGATTACCAAGAAACATTAGAAATGAAACAAAATATGGTACAAAATTTAGTAAACAAAACTTTAAAGGCTAAAATTAAAGTAGAAGAGACACTTGGTATGGAAAATCCATATCATTATAGAAATAAAGCACAATTCCCAGTTGGATTTGATAAAGAGCAAAATCCAATTATGGGAGTTTTTGCAAATAGAACTCATGAAATTATACCAATTAAAACATGTTTTATACAAAATGAAAAAATACAACAAGTTGCAAAATTTATATTTGATTATATTGTAAAAAACAACATTAGTATTTATAATGAAAAAACTGGCAAAGGTTTAGTAAGACACATTGTAGTTAAAATTGGAGTAAAGACCAATGAGATTATGTGTGTTATAGTAATAAATGGAAAAGAAATTCCAAATGAAGAAGATTTGATAAAAGAAATAACATCTAATTTTCCAGAGGTAAAAACTATTGTAAAAAATAAAAATAACAAAAATACTAATGTGATTTTAGGAAAAGAAAATATAACTTTATATGGTGATGGATATATAAAAGATAAAATAGGAGATTATATATTTAAAATATCGCCTTTATCTTTTTATCAGGTAAATCCGTATCAAGCAGAAAAATTATATAACTTAGCAGTAAGCAAAGCAAATATCACTAAAGACGATATTGTTTTTGATTTATATTGTGGAATAGGTACAATTTCTTTATTTATGGCGAAATATGCAAAAAAAGTATATGGAATAGAAATTGTTGAAGAAGCAATAAAAATGGCAAAAGAAAATGCTAAGATAAATGATGTGAATAATACAAAATTTATTGCAGGTGATGTAGAAGTTGTTTTAGATGAACTAATTAACGAAAATAAGGTTATACCAGATGTTATAATGGTGGATCCTCCTAGAAAAGGTTTAGATAATAAAAGTATAGAAAATATTTTGAAAATTAAGCCTAAAAAGGTTGTTTATATTAGTTGTAATCCTGCAACTCTAGTTAGAGATTTATCTAAGTTAGAAGAAATATATGAAATAAAAAGCATTAAGCCTGTTGATATGTTTGGATTTACTTCACATGTGGAGTGTGTGGCAGTGCTACAATTAAAAGAAGACATGTAATACTTGATTTTGATATGCTTTCAAGAATTATAACTTTTGAACAAAAAGGAAAATATGGCAAAGAAAAACATCAAAATTTAGGTGTGAAAGTTAAAGTAATTGCTTAAGTGGTAAGTGGAAACACATAATTTTAGTTTTAGAAAATTAAGCAAAGTCTTTGAAATACTAAGAAATTTGAGATTGTATCTATGGTAAAAACAACATATATAAGGTGTGTTGGTTTGTAGATATGTAGTAAAGTTAGATATTTCAAGTGTTATAAGAAATTTATTAAAATGAGTTATAGAGAATCTTTATTATTTAAGTGTCAGTAGATATGTGCTGATGCTTATTTTTTATAGAACGAAAAATTAAAAAAAATCGTGCTATGGATTTTTATATCACGAAAATTTAAGAAAATCCGTGCTATAACATTTGCAAATTAATTTTAATCACCAATAAAAATAATATCAAGAGTAAATAAACTCACTATCGTTCGCTCTTGACATTATTTCTATTGGTGATTTTGAGTTAGTTAAGCAAATGTAAGGATAAATATGTTTATAAATATTGGCAGTAAAAAAGAGTAAAATTTTTTCGCAATAAAAAATATAGTAATATCAACAAAAACATCAAATTTTGTGATAAAAT
>CANQEA010000018.1 GCA_947594095.1 uncultured Clostridia bacterium
AAGTTGTTGTTTTACCTTCTCCTGTAGGTGCTGCAATAATTGTTATACTATTTCTTTTATCTATGTATTTGTTAAATTCTTTTTCGTCTCCAATATAACCTAATTCTCTAATACTTCTAATTTTTGCGTCTTTTTTAAGTAACCTTAAAACAAATTTTTCTCCATATACGTTTGGCTGTGAAGATACACGTATATTGTAATCATCATAAAGCAAAATTCTACCATCTTGTGATTCTTGTTTTTCTTGGTGCATATTTGATATTGCTTTTAATCTTCCTATTATTTGTTGTTGTTTATCCTTTGAAATGTTTGCAGCTGTATATAATTCTCCATCTATTCTATATCTAACTCTTACATCGTTTTCTTGTGGTTCAATATGTATATCACTTGCTCTTTTATTCATTCCTGTTTTTATAATACTATCTACTAAATTAGTTATTGTAGAATTTTCTTCTATTTCAACAAAATCCTCTGAAACAGTTCCTTCATTATCTTGTAATACATCATCAATAAGTTTTTCAAATGTAATGTATGAATCCATAATTAGTCCTCTGTTTAATAATAGTAGTCTAATAGAATCCATTTGAGCTCTATTTGTTAAATTTGAAAAACACACTTTAATTTTTCCATTTTCTATATCAAATGGAACTGCTTTGTTTTCCTCAGCTATATCTAGAGAAATATAGTCCGTTATATTAATTTTAATTAAATTTCTTGTTAATACAATTCCTTTTTGACCTAGAATATCGCCAATAGCTTCAATTAAAATATTAGGGTCACACAAATCTAATAGATATAGACAATCTCCTAATTTTACATCATGATGTGATTTTTGGTATTCTAATGCTGATTCAATATCTCCTTCTGTTACTATACCTCTTTTTACTAATTCTACACCAATTGGTTGTCTTCTTTTTGTATCCATACAAACCCTTCTTTCGTATTTTATTCTTCTTATTTTATTATACAATATTTTTTGACAAAAGTCTTTAGATTTATGCAATTTCCTAAAATTACTATTTCATTGTATAAGTAATTTCTTTACTGAATTTGTTATTACCTTTTATTGTAACAGTAACATTTATATTCCCATTATCTAATTCTTCAGAATTAAATATACAATCTGTTATATTTGACGCTATTTTTACGTTATCTAAGTAAATTGCGCCATAAAGTACATTGCCATTTTCATCTACTTTTTGCTTAATGAATGTGTATTGATTACCAGAGGTAAATAATATATAGTGTTGTCTATAGTTACTTTCATCTGTCTTATTTCCTTCTTTATCTAAATATCCAATTTCATACACACTATTTCCTCTTTTATTTATATCTTCTGTGAAATAACTATTAAATCTACTATATTGTAAATTTATATCTTGTGTCTCATTGTTTACATCTATATTTTTATAGAAATATCCACTTACACTAGCAATTAAGGCTATAATTATAACCATTGCTATTAAATATATAATAACTGATATTAAAGTTATACCTTTTTCGCCTTTCATGCATAGTCCCCTTTCTACTATAATTTTACTATAAATCTACATTTATTCCCCAATATTTTCTAACACAGTTGATAAGGATACACTTTCTTCTTGACCACCAACTCTGTAAGAAACTGTAACTGTTACTTTTTCTAAAACATCTTCTTCTATATCAGTATTTATAGTACTTGCATCTTCTACTTTTACTGTTTTATAAAATGCCGTTTCTTTGCCATCTTTTGTTATATATCCTTCACTTGATATATATTCATTGTTTTCGTCTTTTCCTTCACTTGGTATCGTTATCCAAGATCCTGCTTTTATTTTTTCAATTTCATCTAAAGCATAATATGTCGCATCTGATTTCATATTTATTTTATTACTATTCGTATTTATATTAACAATAAGTGTAATAACAACTGATAATAAAAGTGTTATTATAATGATTGAAACTGTTATATCAATTGTTGATATTCCTTTTTCACTCTTTATATTCATGATTTTTCCTTTCATATATATTAAAATTTAAAAATATATTATTTTATTATATAGTAGTACATAAAGTAAATAAAAAATATTAAATACTGCTATGTAAAATCCAACTGGAATTGTTTTGTAAATTTGCTTCTCTTCTTTTTTGCTTTTATTTTTCAAATTTTTAATTTTATGTAATATTAATGTAAGTGAAATTGCAATTAAAGTATATATAATTGTATTAAATGTAACAAATTCACCTGTAAATATTGCCATTATAATTACAGTTAAAATTATGTTGTTTAAATAACTATTCTTTGCATATTTCTTTAATGTTATTCTGTCTAATATTAACAAAATTATATCAAAAATAATATATATAACATATCTATAAATACTAGATTCACCTATTATGCATAGATATGCAATATATAAAAATGAGATGATTATTCCATAATATACAACACCTTTTTCAATTTTTCTGTTTTCTTTATCTATTCCTGCTAAAATAAATATAAAACACAAATAAAGCACCATAAAAATGCTATCTATTACAACTATATAATTTAAATTTGCAACATTTAAATTCATTAAATATGCTATAGATACAAAAACTAAACCAGATAATATTTCAATTATGAAATATCTTGGTCTTATTTTTTCTTTACAATATCTACATTTTGCACCTAAAAATAAATAACTAAATACAGGGATTAAATCTAAAAAACCTAACTTATGGTTACAGTTTGGACAATATGAATGTGTATGAATAATATCTTGTCTTTTGGGGATACGATAAATTGCAAGTGTAAAAAAACTTCCAAACACTGTTCCTAATATAAATATCATTATATAAAATATAATGTCTTGAACTAGCATTTAACTCCCTCCCTTGCATTTATTTTTGTATATGTTTAAATTTTTATATTTTACTATTTCATAGCCTGAAGTCAATATATTTTACCCCTTTATAATTCAAGCCATACACACATTGTGTGCGTATGGCTTTTATTTATAAAATTAACATTATTCAGCAGCTACCACAGAATCGTCCCATGTAATTCCGCCTTGTTCCCCAATAGTTCCAGTAACTGTGTATTTTTTCCCATCTGTATGGATTGAATTTGGCTTCAAAGTAATCGTGCCACTATCAATATCTTCAAAATATTTTCCGTCGTCACTTCCAGAGCCAGATGGATCATTAATCTTATGAGTTGCTAACCAACCCTCAAAATCATCAGCTTTTTGACCAGGTGTTGTTGTATTAGTATAAACTTCTTCGGCATAAGTTGCATAAGCTGCTGCTACTTCTGTAGATGCATGATCTTTTGCTTCACCAACTAACGTTTCAGCTGCTGCTCTTTGAGATTGTGTTAAAAGTCCATTTTCTCCTGTAAGCATAGCAATTGAAACTCCTGCTAAAATTAATAAAACAATGATTGTAATAACTAATGCGATTAAAGTAATACCTTTTTGTTCTTTCATCATGTGTATTTCCTCCCTTTCTTTTGAATAATTTTTATATATTTTGTTTATATTTATGTTTCTCATAAATATATAACGTTAATAACTAAATTTTATTTTGTCCCTTTATTATTTGAATATGGGGACTCATTTTCATAAACAGTAACTGTTCCATCTGGATTTGTTTCTGTTCTTGTTCCATTATTTGTATCTATACTTGAGCCTGCTCCTGAATTTGAATTTTCACTTCCACTATTTTGTACATTTCCACTTGTAGATGATTTATAAGATGAAAATGGATTTGGCTTTCCTGGGACATAGTCATTTATTCTTTTGTAATTATTTAAATCATTGGCATCAATTTGATACGTTAAGACAACTGATGCTTCATCAACGCCTTCTGATTTGTTTATTTCTTCTTTTACATTTTCTGGTGTAACATATGCTACTTTTTCTGGCAAAACTTTGTTATTTGGTATAAACTCATAAAGTATAACGCCTAGTATTAATATTATTGCCAAACATAATAGTAATGCTATACCAATTTCTTTTAAAACTTTTCCAACCATGTTTTTACTCCTTTTTATCTATTTGTATTTGTGCTATTTGTTTGGCTGTCTTTTACACTGTCTATTATATTTTCTTTTCCTGTACTGTTTGTTGTATTGGTTGTATTATTTTTTGTAGTATTAGTTGTATTTGAGTTTGTATTATCTTTTGTATCTTCGCCTTTTTCATCTTCTGATTTAACAGCTACACTTTCTATATCTTTAATCATTATATTTTTACAAATAAATTTTGCAGTAAGAGTGTCTCCTGAACCAGTAAGTGAAAATTGTTCTATTTTAAATCCTAAAGATGAATCATTTTCTATTGCTGATATGAATTCTTGAATACCTATATAACTTCCCGTAACTGTAAAGTCTAAACTATATATTCCTTGTGAAGCCTCAACTGCTTGTACATCCATGTCCACATCTACGCCTTCACTTGTCGCATGATTTCCTATTCTTGTCCATAAATATTCAATTTCATATTTTTCTACTTGGCCTGTTGTTCCATTCCCAGATTCTAAACTAACTGCTGCTAAATCTTGATATTTTGTCTTTTCATCTTCTAGTTTTTTAGTATTGCTTGTTAATGTATTTAATTTCTTTTTATATTCTGTATCTGCTAGTTTATTTGCTTGTGCAATTTTTGCGTCTAAATCATTGTTTTTTTGTACAATTCCCATAACTCCAGGTATTTCAACAGGTCCAATGCTTATTCCATTTACCATGGTATAAACTGTTAAAATTATTAATAAAGCCGTTAAAGTTATAATTAATATTTTTTTCATGGTAAATCACCCTCTATCTTTACAGTAACTACTCCACCGTCTTTTTGACCTGCTGTTGAAATTACATTTGTTAGCATTACTTCTGATTTTATTCTTGCCTTTAGATATCCTAGTTGTTCATATTTGTCTGACTGTGCTGTTATTTCAATGTGTCTATCAGTTGTATTTTGAATAGAAGTTATCTGTACATTTTCTGGTACTATATACATTATAAAGTTTAATAAATTTGGAATTACATTTCTATTTCTTGTTTCATCTGTAATTCTATCATTTGCATCTTCTATACTTTGAATTAAACTTGTATATTCATTTGTTTTTGATATTATTTTTGTATTATCACTTTCAACTTTTGAAATTTCTTGTGTAATACTACTAATTAATTCATCAGTTTCTGTACTTTTAGCATTCATGCCTTTATTAAGAGCAAAAGAAAATACACTAAATATAATAAATAGTAGTAATATTCCAACAGCACTTCTAATTAAGTTTTTTTCTATTTTGTCTAACGGTTCACCAAAGTCGTTTTTAATATTAATTGATGGTCCATTTCCTTTCTTTGAACCTATTTCCATCTTTAATAAACCAGCTAAACCTTTTGAGGCAGTTTGTTTACTAAAGTTTAATCCTTGTATTCCATATCCTAGTCCAGTTAATGCAAGAGAAATTGCAGAGTTTACTTCAATATAATCTTTAACATTTGTTCCTTTGTTTGCTCTGATGAAATATGGCTTAAGTAGCTTACATTTTGCTCCTGTAATATATTCTTCAAAATATAAATCTACATTATTTATTAAAGCTCCTGTTCCTGTTATTAATATTGTGTTTATTCTTTGAGCACCAGAGTTAACAATTTTATTTACCTCAGATACTATATTATTTAAGGTAATCATTATATTCTCTAAATGATTTACTTCTACATCTACTAATTCTTCTGTGTCTGAAGAAAAAATTGTTGTGTTTTTACATATTTCATAAGATTTAGAATACGAATTTTCTTTTTCATTAATTTTATTTAAAATTTCTTCAGATCCAAATTCTAATGTTTTTACATCAAATACATTTTGGTTAATAATAGTTGTAAGTGTTGTTTTCTTTTCTATATTTACAATCAAATAATTTTCTTTTGGCTTTGGTTGTATTAAACTAGTTATTGATATTGGAAGTGGAGTTATTGTACCTAATTTATATTTTGAAAATTCTTGTGTATCTCTATTTATTTCCATTAATCCAGTAGATACATGTATAACTCTTAATTTATCATTATCTTCTTCGTCTTTTGTTAGTGCATATTTTGCTGCATAGGCTTTAGGATTTATCCCTTTATCTGCACAGTATGATTCGAATTCTGTTTGTATCGCTTTTGCAATATCGCTTTTACTTAATAAAGAAAAAACGCTAAATGTTTTATATTCTTCGCCAAATAAGTTTATGCTAATTGGCACATTATGACTATTTGTTTCTTCAATTATTTGTTCAATTGTTTTAGATAAACTATCATAAAAAGTTATGCCATATGATTCAACTTTTAAGTTGTCATGGTCTTTTGTGACTTTTGCATATTTAATTAGATAGTCTTCAATATATAAACCCAAACAGCTTGACATTTTTGCACTCCTTTTAATTTTTATATTTTTATCTTTTGCTTTTTAATTAAAAACAATACTTGTATTATTTTATGTTTTTACATTTATTTGTTTTTTTTGCTAACATCTTCTAGATAATTTTATCGTTTTCTGGCAAAAAGTCAATAGCTTTAACAGAAACGTAATGCAAATGTAATATAATTGTAATATTGTTTTTTTTAGCATATCACAGTTCAAAAATTTCTATAATTACATTATGATTTTAATTTTAGAATACTTATAAAAAATCCATCATGATTTTCATTAGGATATACTTTTAAATATTTATCATTTATATATGTATAAAATGGATGATTTTCTGGCAAATTTATTTTTTTAATTAAAAACTCTCTATTTTCTTTTAAAAATTCTTCTATAATCTCATCATTTTCATCTTTTAATATGCTACAGGTTGAGTAAACTAAAATACCTCCTTTTTTTAAATATTTTGAACATGTATTTAAAATTTGTTTTTGAATTTCTGTAATTTCTTTTACTTCCTCTTCAGTTTTTAGCCATTTTATATCTGGCTTCCTTCTAAGTACTCCGAGTCCTAAGCAAGGAACATCAAGTAGGATTTTATCGAATTTTTCTAAATATTTTTCATTTAAAATTGTCGCATCATTTTTTTCGGCTTGTATTATATCAGTTCCAAGCCTTTTACTATTTTCTCGTACTAATTTTACTCTATGTTCGTGAATGTCCCATGCTAAAATTTCACCTTTATTTTGCATAATTTCAGCAATATATGTAGTTTTTCCTCCTGGACTGCTACAACAATCTAAAACTTTTTCCCCTTGTTTTGGTTCAAGTAAAATTGCAGTTAAACCTGCTGATTCGTCTTGCACTGTAAATAAACCTTTTTTGAATTCTTCTAATTCTTCTATATTTGATACTTTTTGCAAATATAAAAAATCTTCTAAATTTCCATCTTCTACTACAATTCCTTTTTGCTCTATTTTTTCTCTTAATTTAGTTTTGTCTGTTTTTAAATTATTTATTCTAATTGAAACTTTTGGAATAAAGTTTGAACATTTGCAAATTTCTTCTACTTCGCCTACACTTTTTTCTTCTAGTAATTTTTTTACAATCCATTCTGGCATAGATGTTGTTTTTGAAATTCTTTCTACATCATTTTTGATATCAAATAATTCTTTGTAGTCTTCTTTTTCTATTTTTCTTAAAATTGCATTTACAAAATTACTGCTACTTTGATGTCCATAGCGTTTAGCTAAATTAACTGCTTCATTTACAGCAGCAGACTTTGGAACCTTGTCCAAAAATATAATTTGATATGCTCCCATTCTTAAAATATTTATTATCCATGTTGATATTTTTTTTAATTTTATTTTTGAATATTTTTTTATAATTTCATCTAAAGTAAGTTTCCATGTAATTGTTCCATAAACTAAAGTAGATATAAAGTTAATATCTACTTTAGTTAAATTTTCTTTGTTTATTTTTAATTCTTCTTTTAATGCAATATTTGAATATGCTTTTTCTTTATCTACTTTATATAATGCTTTTAGAGCAGTATTTCTAGCTTTATCAATCATTATTTTCTCCTATTAATAGCTAATTATTTTTTTAATTTTAAGGTCGCAATGCTGTAATTGGTACAACATATACCCCATCTGGCCTTTTGTAAGCTGCATTTGAAAGTGCACATATTACACAAAGAATAGATGGTTCTTTACCGTTTTCTTGTTTTATTTCTTCTTTTAATTTTATCAATTTTTTTGCTGCTTCATCGATTTTATTAGCACCAAGTTTTATTTCAAATGCACACCATTCTCCGTTTTCTAACTCTATAACACTATCTATTTCTTTATTGTTATAATCTTGATAATGATAACATTTTGCATTAAAACTATCAGCATATATTTTTAAATCTCTTTCAACCAATGCTTCGAATAAAAATCCAAATGTATCTAAATCATTTATTAATTTTTCTTCTTCTTTTATATTGAGTAAAGAGCACGCCATAGAAGGGTCAGCGAAATGTCTCTTTTCTAGTTGTTTTACTCTTATTGAAGAACGAATTTTAGAAGAAAAAGGCTCGTCATTATCTAGTAAATATAATTTGTCAAATGCATTTAAGTATGAAGATAATGTATCTATATCTATGTCCTCATTGTCTATTTCATTTATATCTTTTTTTAATGTCATATTTGATACTGTTGTGCTTTCGTTTCTAGCTAATGATTTTAATAATAACTTAACTTTGTGTTTATCTCTATTTACTCCATCTAATCTTATTAAATCATCATCAATTATTAACTTTATATATTCTTCTATTGCCTCACTGGAATCTTTTGGAGAATAACCTATATTAGCGGGCCATCCACCTCTAATAATTAAACCTGCAATTCTCTTTAAATCAACTTCTCCTGTTAATTTAGGTTCTAATTTACCATTGCATAGCTCCTTAAGTGATACATCACCTGTAGAATCTCCTGATTCATATAAACTCATAGTTCTTAAATATATTTTTCCATATCTTCCTGCTCCACTATGTGATATTCCTTTTCTATTAGGTGTAGAAGAACCTGTTAAAATATACTGACCTTTTAGACCTGTTTTGTCAACATCAATTCTTATTTCATCCCATAAGTTTGTGGCTTCTTGCCATTCATCAATTAATTTTGGCTTTTCTCCTTCTAAAATTAATCGAGGAGATATTTTTGCAAGTTCTACATTGTTAGATAATTCTCCAGTTGTCTTGTGCAAAAGAACTTCACTATTAGAATGATAACGCCCTGCCCATGTTTTGCCACAATATTTTGGACCTTCTATGCTAATAGCCCCAAATAATTTTAAATAATGTTCTATCTTATCGTCAACAATTCTTCTTTTATAATTTTCTATTTTCATAATCTTTTTTCCCTTCTTAACACTTATATTTCATACTTTTATTATACATTATTCCGTGGCTTTTGTCAAATTCATTCAGTGGTATTTTTAATTTTTATTCCGTGACTTTTTTATTTTTCATTCCGTGACTTTTGAAATTTTTCTTTGTTGCATATGGTATGTTATTTTACTAATCAATGTTGTTGGTGCTATTTTACTACCTAATCTTGCAAGCTTTACTTCGAGACCTGGCACAATATAAAACTTTCCTTCTTCTAGCTTTTCAATTGCATATTTTGCAACTTCCATACTACTTCTTTGTTTTAAATTAAACTTAACATTTGCAACTGTATCGAAATTAGTTTTAACAGGTCCTGGACATAAAATACTTATTTTCACATTTTTAATTTTCTCTTTTTTTAATTCTTCTCTTATCGCTTCTGAAATTCTAACAATATATGATTTAGTTGCATAGTAAGTTGCCATAAGCGGACCTGGCATAAACCCTGCAATAGATGCAACATTTAAAATTTTTCCACTTTTTCTTTCTTTCATATCTGTTAAATATAATTTCATTAAAATATGATATGCAGTTATATTTGTATCTATCATTTTTAATTCTTTTTCTAAAGATGTTTTTGTAAAGTTTCCACAATCTCCAAAACCCGCATTATTAATTAGAATATCCACATCTTTTACACTTTTGTGTAATTCTATGCAGTTCTCAGAAATTGATAAATCCATTCCTATTGTTTCAATTTTTACACCATTTTTTTGATTTAATTCTTCTGCTAAACTATTTAATTTTTCTATATCTCTTGCAACTAATACTAAATCATATTTTTTGCTTGCAAGTACTCTTGCCATGTCCCTTCCTATTCCAGAAGATGCGCCAGTAATTAATGCTTTCATTATGACCCTCCTAGTTTAATAACCAATCTAAAACATTTATCTTTTTTATCCCGTTAAAATCTGCTACTGGATCCATATCCATTGTAAGTATATATTTAGGATAATGATCTTTTATATTTTCTAATGATGCAAGTTCTCTATCTAAAGTTGCTTTATCTCTTGTTGTATATGCTACCTGAAAATAAGTAAATCCATCTTTATTTTCGGCTACAAAATCTATTTCCTTTTCGCCTGTTTTTCCTATATATACTTTATATCCTCTCCTTAATAGTTCAAGATATACAACATTTTCTAAAATACTACCTGCGTCCAAATTTCTTCTACCTAAAATGCTATATCTCATAGTTACATCAGTTGCATAATATTTTTCACCTGATTGTAAATACTGTTTTCCTTTTATATCAAATCTTGTTACTTTATTAAATATAAAACATTCAGTTAATGCCTCTAAATAACTTTCAACTGTGTGCACAGATATAGGTCTTCCATTTGAAGTTAATGTATCTGCTATTTTCTTCACAGATAAAATGTTTCCTATATTATCAAACATAAATTTAGTAAGTGTTTTTAGCATTGAAATATCTGCTATTTTCTTTCTTTGTGCTACATCTTTTAATATTATTGTGTTGTATAATGCATCTAAATATTCATCTATTCCTGATTCTTCTTTTATATTTAGAGCATATGGAAATGAACTTCTATTTACATATTTTAAATATAATTTTTCATCTGCTTCTTTTTCGTAGTAATTTACATATTCTTTAAAAGAGAGCGGATACATTTTTATTTCAATATATCTTCCTGTTAGCAAAGTTGCAAGCTCTCCTGATAATAAATATGCATTTGAACCTGTTATATATATATCAACATTTTTTATTATATATAAGCCATCAACTGCTTTTTGAAATTGTGGTATATTTTGTATTTCATCTAAAAAAACATAATATTTTTTTTCATCTTTTATTTGTGTTTTTACATAGTCATATAATTCTTTATAGCTTTCAAATTCATTATCTGGATTTTCAAAGTTTATTGATATTATATGGTCGTTCTCTATTCCTATTTTTTTCAAATAATCAATATATAATTCAAATAATGTAGATTTTCCACATCGCCTTATTCCTGTTACAACTTTTATTAAATCTTTATCTTTCCATTTTTTTAGTTTTTCTAAATATTCTTTTCTTTCAATCATAATCTCACCTCTCTATTATTATACACTATTTTATAAAAAATTGCAATGAATTGCAATTTTTTTATTGTAATTGTAAAAAAGTGCAATTCATTTTAATTTGTAATAACATAAAAATGCATTTTGCATTATTCTTAATAAATATTGCTTTCCTATTAATATAAAAAAACGACATTATTAAAATACATTAACTTTGTCGCCTTTTTTATTTTTTAGTTAAAAAAAGTAAATTTAAAAACGTTATTATTTTTCACTTTTTCTACTAAACTTATTCATAACAATTCCTACTGTATGCACGATTTTTGTTGCATTTTTGTTTGCAATTTCTTTTCCAATTGCTTTTCCACCAACTGTTACAGATGCAACTAATGCACTTAATATAAATTGTATATTAAAAGATAATCCTATGCTTTGTGAAATTTTCATTGCAATTAACGCACTAATTGATCCACTTAAAACTCCACATATATCTCCAATTACATCTGCACAAACATTTGCAACTTTTGGTGCATTTTTTATTAATTTTAAAGAAGTTTTTGACCCTTCTGCCTTTTTTGTTGCTTTTGCATGAAATTCTTCTTCATTTGCAACAGTAACTGCAACTCCTATTATATCAAATAAAATTCCTATAAATATAACTAATAAAAGAATTAAAATAGCAGGAATTAAATTTAAATTTGTTATTCCATTTGTTGATATATAAGAAAAAACAATTGATAATACAAATGTTATAATAAATGCTTGTATATACCAATAATTTTTATCTTTGTCTTTTTCTTTTTTCTTTGATTGCATTCATTTCCTCCGTTTTATATACGAACCTAGATGGTAAAAGCCTAAGTAAATTTTACAGTTTAGGTCTAGTTGAATTTCTCTATTATCCGCTTAGTATTACTACTTTAGCCGTTTCCGTTTAAGGATAATAACTATAAAAAATAGCCACCAGATCGCCACTTAAATCTGTACCTTAATCCTTAGACTTCCTTGTTTTTTTCAAAACAAACATCCTAGAAGTTTTCCTTAACATACTTTTTCGCCTCACTAGTCTTTTTTGCAAATATAGTTTCATAATTTAAAGTAAAATTTTCTTTGGCCAAAATCAAATTTTACCGAAATATAATTAATCCCAATATATTCACTCAAGACAGGCTACTCTATGTATATCGTGTCTTGGCACTCAACATAGGTTTCACTTAAAAATTTTTATAAATTTTTAAGCCTCAACGAACACAGGGATTCATATATATGCCATTACATATTACCCTATATTCTTTACTCCCTAAATTCACACAAAACTGGCATTTCGCGCAAACTTAAGAAACTTCAACGGTGTGCCCTTTAGTGGATTTTTAGCCCCACCCTCGTAAGGAAAGTATGACTAGGATAATGCACCATCGTTATATATTATACAGTATTTATAAAAATATTCAACTATTATTTTTGTTATTTTTTACTTGATTTCGTTTTGGCAATTGTTTCCTTTTCTTATTTTTTTGTAAATTCTTTTATTTTCTTTAGTTTTCTTTTTAAATCTTGAAATTTTACTTAATATGTTTTATAAATTCTGTGTAAATTTCTTCATGTATATCTTCAATTGTTCTTATTTTATCATCTTTTACACATTTTATTTCAAACCAATTGTAATCTTTTGCAACATCACATGCTGCATTGTAACTATCTATTAAATGGTCTTTGTTACTTTCATGTATATCTTTTTTGTTATCATGTGTAAATTTGTTTTCTCTATCTTTAATTAGCTCTAAAGATTTTTCAACTGGCATATTTAAGAAAAATACCTCTGTTGGGACAGGTAATCCATATAAATTAAATTCAAAATCCCATAGCCAATCTAAAAATTTTTTTCTTTCTTCTTTGTCTTTTATTTTTCCAGCTTGATGTACCATATTAGCTGTTGTGTATCTGTCTGCTAATATAATTCCCCCATCTTCATAGTATTTTTTATATCCTGTTTGGAATGTTGCATATCTGTCTGCTGCATAAAAAGTAGATGCAATATATGGGCTTATTTCTTGTGCATTTTTTCCAAATTCTCCTTCTAAATACATTTTAACAAGAGAAGAACTTCTACTTTCATAATTTGGGAAACTAACTGTTTTGTAATCTATTCCTTCCTTTGTTAATCTTTCTAACAATTTATTAAATTGCGTTTGTTTTCCACTTCCATCTGTTCCATCTATTACAAACAATTTTCCCATTTTATTCTTCCTCCTTTTTTTCTTCCTTATCTTTTTCCTTATTTTCTTTATTTTTTGCAAGCATCTTGTTTATACTTTCAAGTATGTCTTCTGGACTTTCGTCAAATTCATCTTTAATTAAATTAAACATCTTTTTCTCCTTTTACTTTATAAAATTTTTCCTTCTATGTAACATTGATATATATAATCCGGGTTTTCATAATACATACTACTATTATAATTATCGATTTTTTCTATAATCCATGAGCTTAATACATCAATTAATGTGTTAATGTAATTGTCTTTATTGCTGTCTACCATTAAAATTAGCCTTTTATATACTTTTCCTATATCCCAATATGTTGGAACATTGTATTCGCAATTAGAAACAATATCATATTGTCCCATTTCTATATTGCATTTTTCAATAAATTCATCTGATATTTTTTCTATATTTTCACAATGATAAATTTCGGCTAATTCATATATCTTTTTTATATTGTCTTTCCCTAGTTTTTGGGCTACTATTTTTTTTCTGTTTTTTGTTTTTCTTGCTATATATTCAATAAAACTGCATACAAAAAACAGATTATTTTCTTCTGTTGATTCTCCCATATTTAACTTCCCCCAAAAAATTTACTCATTTCTATATTTCTTCCGCTTCAATAAATTTAATACATTGTAAAGACTTTTCTGTGCAAAATGCTATTTGATGTGTCGGATGTCTGAATTTTGCTAGTTCCCAAAACGCCTCTCTTGTGATTTGTCCCATCATTAAATCTGTTATATAATTATAAACTTGGTCATCTGCCATAGCACCTATAACAATATCATAATCATGTTTTTTTCCACTTCTACAATCAATTATGAAATCTAGCCATTCTTCTGTCATAACAGTAAAATTTTTTATATTCAAATTAGGATTTTCATTATATTCGTATTTGTTTATAATATGAGCATCATATTTTTTAGCCCATTTTATTGCTTGTTCTTCAAGTATTGTACAATAAAACCCAATTCCAAAATCTTTAGTATATTTTCCTTCTAATATATTTGGCTTCTCAACTTTACAATAACTACCATGATATACTATTTGTTTTGACATATTAGTCCTCCTTAATAAATATCTATCATCTTGTTATAAATTATACTTCATAAATTCGTAAAAATCAAGTAAAAAATAACCTAATTAAAATGCTGCTGCATTCTAATTAGGTTACATTTTTATTGTTGTGTATATGGAAGAACAGCGATGTGTCTTGCTCTTTTTACTGCTGTTGTAATATCTCTTTGATGTTTTGCACAAGCACCTGTTGTTCTTCTTGGTAAAATTTTTCCCTTATCATTGATAAACTTTCTTAATTGTTCTGGATTTTTATAATCTAATACAAAGTTTTTGTCACTGCATAATACGCATACTTTTTTTCTTTGTTTTCTAAATCTTGGATTATAATCATCATCATAATTTTTGTTATTGTTTCTTCTATTTTGTTTTTTATCTGCCATCTCTTTTCATTCCTTTCCTTAAATTAAAATGGTAGATCATCACTTGAAGATACTTCGAAATCGCTTCCCATGCTACCAGGAGTTGTGTTACCAAAAGTACTTTCAAAAGAACTAGCACTTGCATCTCCTTCTCTTTTGCTGTCTGCAAAATATGCTTCTTCTGCAACTACTTCTGTTACATAGTGTTTTACTCCTTGGTCATCTTCCCAATTTCTTGTTTGTATTCTTCCGATGATTCCTACTTGTTGACCTTTCTTAAAGTATTTGCTACAAAATTCTCCTAGTTTACTCCAAGCCACAATATTTATAAAATCCGCTTGTCTTTCTTCTCCTTGTCTAACAAATCTTCTGTTTACTGCTAAACTAAAAGAAGCAACTAATGTGTTGTTTGTTTGTGTGTATCTTACTTCTGGGTCTCTTGTTAATCTTCCCATTAATATTACTTTGTTCATTTTTTATCACCTTTCTTTACTACTTTAAATAAAGGTCCCTTATCTTTATTTATAATTTTTTGTTTTTTTGTTACTTGTATGTAACTATTTTTTTACTACGATAAATTTAATTATATCGTCTGTTATTCTATAAACTCTTTCAAGTTCTTGAATAGCATTTGGATCTGATTCGAAATTGAATAATAAGTATGTAGCTTCTTTATTTTTTTTGATTTCATAAGCTAGTTTCTTTTTACCCATATTTTCTACTGACTCTACTTTTCCGTTTTTATTAATTAACCCTGTAAATTTTTCTTCTAGAGCTTTTAATCCTGCCTCATCTACATTTGGATTAACAATAATAACACTTTCGTATTTGTTCATCCTTTTCACCTCCCTATGGATTGCAACCTACATTTTCTGTAGGTAGAGATTTTAAAAGTTTTCTTACTTTTAAGCATAACAATTTTATCATATTTTTTTACATTTGACAAGTCATTTTTTAAAATTTATGTCTATTTAAAGATTTTGTTCTGCTTCTTCATTATAATTATCAACATATTTTTCTAATTGTCTTGCACCTAGCTCTTCCTTAATACTTCCAAACACTAATCCTTGTTCTTTTAATTTTTTTAGTGTTTCAATATTTACTTTTACAAATCTTCTATTTTTATTAGAGTATATATATGGTTTTATAATATTCTTTTCATATGAATAAATACATAAAGTATATTCTCTTTCTTTATTTTCTTTTTCTCTATAACAATTAAATGCAAAAATTTTATTTTTGTAAAAAACTGGAACAACTTTTTCTAAAACAGCTTTATAATATTTGTTTAATTCTACACTTTCCATGTCTTCATTATTAACATATAAATTATCATCTTCTAAAATTATTTCTAATGCTTCATGTGCATTCTTTCCCTGAACCAATTGCATTAAATGGGTTACTTCCCTATTTTTATATTCTTTTTCATCTTTAATATATCCAATCTCTATTAACATTTTCGTAAGTGCTTTTTGATCACATTTTTCTTCAGAACTTTCAGGCAAATTCCCTCTATATTCAAACCTTCTTAATCTAGATTTTGTTTGTATAAACTGCAAGTCTAACTGTATATCTGCTTTAAATATTTTACCACTTTTGGGTACTATTTTTGTATAAGTATGATCAGTATCTATTCTTTCTATAAATGATTTAATACCGAATTCTTTTAAAATATTTGTGTATAAGTGTGAAAGTGTATAACACAGGATTTTTCTCTTTTTAGATATTTCATCTAAACTTTTAGTTTTTAAATCATTTGCCTGTTTGATCTTTTTTCTTGTTTCTGAATTACCAAAATAATATTTTTCATCAAATGATTTTATTTTTCCTAGTTCCACATAAATGTATAATGCCTTTTTTATTTCGATCTCTTCTTCTGTTCCAGTAAATATTGGCATATTTTGTTTAAAATATTCTACTAATTCATTTTTTGTCATTAAATAACCTTCTTTTAATTTTTTCTTAATATTATAACACATATTTTTGTTTTTTAAAACTTTTTGTTTAAAATTGTCGATTTGTTCTCATACTAATAATATTAAAAAATGTTGATAATTTAATTGTTTTCAACAAATTATTGTCTTATTAAAAGATGTTATTAATTTAATTAATAAAAAATAAAAATTAAATATAAATGGAGAAATTGAAAGATAATTATTTCATTTATAGAGATAGGATGTGTTTAAAAATGTTTAATCCAAGTGCAATTTATTTTGAAAAAGATATTGAAAATTATGTTTTAGGGCGTGAATTATTAGCAAAATATAAAGATATTCCTAAATTTGAAATTGAAAATCATAATAACATAGAAGAAATGAGAAAAAAAGAAAACAAAGAATTCCCTTATATGAAACAAAATTTAATTATAGGAGTCCGTAAAACACATAAATTTGTAGAAAATCATAAAACATCTGATTATCTTGTTCCATATACTTCTTCTGGATGCACTGCATCTTGTTTATATTGTTACTTAGTATGTAATTATAATAAATGTGCATATTTAAGGCTTTTTGTAAATCGTGAACAGATGCTAGATAAAATTATTCAAACAAGTGAAAAGTCAGAGAAAGAACTTACTTTTGAAATAGGAAGCAATAGTGATTTAATATTAGAAAATACAATTACAGGTAACCTTGTTTGGACAATTGAAAACTTTAAAAATAGTAAAAAGGGAAAACTTACTTTTCCAACTAAATTTGATATGGTAGATGATATATTAAATTTAGACCATCAAGGAAAAGTTGTTATTCGTGTTAGTGTAAACCCTGAGGAAATCATAAATAAAGTAGAATTTGGTACTTCCAGGCTTGAACGGAAGAATTGAAGCAATAAATAAATTAAAAGATGCAGGATATGAAGTCGGTATTTTGATTGCTCCTGTAATCTTAGTTGATAATTGGAAATCTTTATACTTAGAATTAATTCAAACTCTACATGAGAAATTATCTACTAAAGTTAAAAATGATGTATTTTTTGAAGTTATTTTTATGACATATAGCTATGTCCATACAAAAATAAATGAAGAGGCTTTTCCAAATGCAATTAACCTTTATAATAAAGAGCTTATGACAGGCAGAGGTCGTGGTAAATATATGTATAAAAATCAAGTAAGACAAGATGGAGAAGTTTTTATTCGTGAAAATATGAATAAATATTTTCCAAATAACCCTATCATGTATATTGTTTAAATTTAATACTTGTTTTTTCATGCATAATAATGTATAATATCTCCATAATAAACATGGAGGTATTTTATGGAAAATATATTAGTTAAAGATTTATATAGAAATACATCAGATTTTGAAAACAAAAAAATTCAAATTGAAGGTTGGGTTAGAACAGTTAGAGATTCTAAAAATTTTGGTTTTTTAGAAGTTAATGATGGTTCATTTTTTAAAAATGTTCAAGTTGTATTTGATGATAGCTTATCTAATTTTTCTGACATTTGTAAATTAACTATTAGTTCTACAATTAAAGTTATAGGTATTTTAGTTATAACTCAAAATGCTAAACAACCATTTGAAATTAAAGCAGAAGAAGTTGATATTTTTAATTTATGTGATAATTCATATCCCCTTCAAAAAAAGAGACATTCTTTTGAATATTTGAGAACTATTGCACATTTGCGTCCAAGAACTAATACATTTAACAGTGTATTTCGTGTAAGAAGTGTACTTTCTTATGCTATTCATAAATTTTTCCAAGAAAAAGGATTTGTTTATGTTCATACACCAATCTTAACATCTAGTGATGCAGAAGGTGCTGGAGAAATGTTTAATGTGAATTCTTTTGATTTAAATAACATTCCAAAAACAGAAGATGGACAAGTTGATTTTTCAAAAGACTTTTTTGGTAGACCTGCTCATTTAACAGTAAGCGGCCAACTAAATGTTGAAACATATGCACATGCATTTCGTAATGTTTATACTTTTGGGCCAACTTTTAGAGCAGAAAATTCTAACACTGTAAAACATGCTGCTGAATTCTGGATGATTGAGCCAGAAATATGTTTTGCTGATCTAAAAGATGATATGGATTTAGCTGAAGAAATGATTAAATACATTTTTTCTTATGTTATAGAAAATTGCCCTGAAGAGATGGAATTTTTCAATAACTTTATAGATAAAGGACTTCTTGAAAGACTACACAATGTAATTAATTCTGATTTTGCAAGAATTTCTTATACAGATGCTATAAAAGAACTTGAAAAAGTTAATGATAAATTTGAATTTAAAGTATCTTGGGGTGTTGACTTACAAACAGAACATGAAAGATATTTATGTGAGGAAATATTTAAAAAACCAGTTTTTGTAACTGATTATCCAAAAGATATAAAGGCATTTTATATGAAACAAAATGATGATGGTAAAACAGTTGCAGCAAGTGATCTTTTAGTTCCTGGCATTGGTGAAATTATTGGTGGAAGTCAAAGAGAAGAAGATTATGAAAAATTAATAAACCGTATGAAGGAACTTAATATGCCACTTGATGAATATAATTGGTATTTAGATTTAAGGAAATATGGTAGTTGCATACATTCAGGATTTGGTCTTGGTTTTGAAAGAGCTATAATGTATTTAACTGGTATGCAAAATATTAGAGATGTACTTCCATTTCCTAGAACTCCAAAAAATTGTGAATTTTAACCACAAAAATTCCAGTGATTTCTCACTGGAATTTTTGTTTTCATGCTCCTATTTTAGGTCGCCTTTTTTATTTTAATTGATTCATTACTTCTTCTGCAAAGTTTTCTTCTTTTTTCTCAATACCTTCTCCTTTTTCAAATCTAGCAAATTCTACTACTTCGCTATCTTTTTCTTTTAGAAGTTGAGATACTTTAATATCTGGATTTTTAACAAATGCTTGATCTACTAAACATATTTCGCTGTAGAATTTTCCAATTCTACCTTGTACTATTTTGTCTGCAATTGCTTCTGGTTTTCCTTCATTTATTGTTTGTGCTTTTAATATTTC
>CANQEA010000019.1 GCA_947594095.1 uncultured Clostridia bacterium
AAATGAAGGAACTTGCAGAAGCAGAATATTATGAAACAAAAGAAATGCTTCCAAAAATAGAAGAAGAATTAAAAATACTATTAATACCAAAAGATCCAGATGATGACAAAAATATCATATGTGAAATTAGAGGTGGAGCAGGCGGAGAAGAAGCAGCTCTATTTGCAGGAACACTATTTAGAATGTATTCTATGTATGCAGAAAAAAAACATTGGAAAATAGATGTACTAAATGAAAACGAAACAGGTCTTGGAGGTTACAAGGAAGTAACATTTATGATAACAGGAAAAGGTGCATATAGTAGACTAAAATTTGAAAGTGGAGTTCACAGAGTTCAAAGAGTACCAGACACAGAAAGCAGTGGAAGAATTCATACTTCAACTGCAACTGTTGCAGTACTTCCAGTTGTAGAAGATGTAGAAATAGAAATAAACCCAGCAGATATAAAAATGGAAGTATATAGAGCATCTGGAGCAGGAGGACAACATATTAATAAAACTTCATCAGCAGTAAGGTTAATCCATGAACCAACTGGAATTGTTGTAGAATGTCAAACAGAAAGATCACAATTCCAAAACAAAGACAATGCTATGAAAATGCTTAGAACTAAATTATATGAAATAGAAAAAGAAAAACAAGATAGTGAAATTGCAAACAGTAGAAAAACTCAGGTAGGATCAGGAGATAGAAGTGAAAAAATAAGAACATATAACTACCCACAAGGAAGAATTACAGACCATAGAATTGGTATGAGTATTTATCAAATTGAAAACTTTTTAAATGGAGACCTTGATGAAATGATAGACAATTTAATTGCAGCAGATAGAGCAGAAAGGTTAAAAGGAGAAGAATAAAAAGACACCAACAGGTGTCTTTTAAATTACTTCATTTCGTAAATTTTGTTTTTTAGCATTTTCCCATTTATCAATTAATTTATTCATTTCTTCTCTTGAATGTTCTACGTATTTTAGAAGTATTGTTTGTCCTTTATCTTCTATTCTTATATATCCAAAATTAAATATATTATCTTTAGCTGTGATATTTATTATTCTATATAAAGGAACTACAAGCTGATGTTTAGTAAATATACCTACTTCTGTCATTAATTTATCATCATTATAATAATATTTGCAATTTTTTAATAAATCATAGTAATATGCGGGTATAATAAAAATAAGAAATCCCATACCTTTTGTTGCAAAAGTAAATAAAATAGATATGACTAACCAAAAAATTGCCCAAAATTTACTAATTTTAATATAATAGTAGTTATCCATAATATACTCCAAATTTTCTTTTAACGATATTTATATATATATGTCTTATTGTCAACTTTTATATTGATTTCTATAGGTGTATCAGTTTCATCGGAAATATTTTTTGGCATTTCTGCTAAATAATAAATTTTTTGTGTTGTTAATGGTTTAATGTTCGTTATATTGCTGTAAGTAAATCCAGTAATATTGTCTGGAATAGTTGAGAAACTAGAATAAGTATAAGTACCATTGTATTTAACAGTAACATCGGCTACAGAAGATGCTTTTAAATCAATAGTAGAAATGTTTTTGCAATTTAAAACAAGATATAAATATGTATTAGATGAGTCGTTTACTTGATAGTGAGTATAAAAGTTGTTTTTTACAGGGGGTTGCACGTCTTGACTAAATTCTGCGCTTTCTATTGTTAATTCAACATCTTTTCCTGTTATAGTATCTGTTGACGAAATATTTATGTTTTCATCACTTACTGTACTTGTTGGACTACTTACGCCTATTGCATTATTTATCTCATCACCTATAGTATTTAATGAATTTGATATAAGTCTAAATGAATTAATTGTTATTGCAATAGAAATTATTCCCAACACTAATCCGGCAATAGCACCTCCAGTTCCCTGTTTTTTAATAATTCCAATTAAACCAAAAATAACTGATAAAATTCCCATAATAATAGACAAATAGTTAAGAAATGGAATAAATGAAACACAAATGGCAATTATACCTAATACTAATGCAGCAGTACTTAAGCTGCTTTTTTTATTAGTTTCTTTCATAAACATCCTCCTTTCTTAGTTAGGATTATAACATATATAAAACAAAAATGCAATACAAATGTTATACAAATGTTTTGCATACAATATATTTTAATATACATATAATTGTATTACGAGGTGATATAATGAAAAAATTTAAAATTCCATCTATTCCTCCAACAACAAATAAATGTATTCGTTTTCCAAATGATGTGATAGAAAATGTTGAAAATGCTATAAAGGGTAAAAACTGTACTTTTACAGCATTTGTAATAGAAGCTGTTAAAATAGCATTGGATAATCTACAAGAAGAAAATCAGTAACATCATTCATAAAAACCAAAAACAAAAATAAACTTATATAAAAAGAAAAGGGAGAATTTGCTGTGGAAGAAATTTTAAAGACTACAATAATGGGTTTATTTTTTGGTACATTTGGAACAACACTAGGTGGAATTATAGGTGTTGTAATAAAGAAAAATTCAAATAAATTTTTAAGTTTTATTTTAGCATTAGCGTCTGGGTTAATGATGGCAGTAATATGTTTTGATTTAATACCAGAAGCATTGGAAATAAGTAATTTATCACATATAATTTTGGGTATTATTTTAGGAATTATAACAATGATATTTTGTGATGTAATAGTAGAAAAAAAATTTAGTACAAATAGTAAATTTAGTGGCACAAAAAACACATTACTAAAAACAGGAATAATTGTATCAATAGGGTTAGCGATACACAATTTTCCAGAAGGTTTAGCAATTCGGTTCTGGATTTGAGGCATCTCTAAAACTAGGACTTTCACTTGCAATTGCAATATGTCTGCATGACATTCCAGAAGGAATTTCTATGTCTGTACCTATGAAAAATGGAGGAATGAAAATCTCAAAAGTTATTTTTTATGTAGTACTATCAGGAATTACAACAGGAGTAGGAGCTTTTTTCGGAGCAATTGTTGGGTCAATATCACAGCAAGTAATAGCTATATGTTTAAGCTTTGCAGCAGGAGCAATGCTATACATTGTATCACGGAGAACTTGTTCCAGAATCTAATAAATTGTATCATGGAAGAATGACAGCACTAGGTAATATGTTAGGATTTATTTTAGGAATATTTGCAACTATGATTTAATGTGTATATTAATAAAATTTCCCTTGAATTAGATTATTAATTATGCTAAAATAATAAAAGCAAAAATTTGCACCTATTTATAGGATTGAGAGGGGAAAATCACGTGAAAATAATGTTTATATGTACGGGAAATATTTGTAGAAGCGCAATGGCACATAGGTTATTAGAAGACAAAGCAAAAAAATTAAATAGAAATGATATAGAAGTATATTCATGCGGAGTTTATGCCCAAGAAGGAGATGTTCCAACATGGGAAGCAAAAACAGTTATGAAAGATGAATATGATATAGATATGAGCAAGCATAGAGCAACATATATTAGAAACTCTAACATAGAACAAATGGATATAATTCTTTGTGCCACACAAAGACATAAAAAAATGGTACAAGCAATGTATCCAGACTTAAAAGAAAAAGTATATACAATGAAAGAATATGTTGGATATGATAGGGAATATCATGATGAGATAGATATTAAAGATCCATGGGGCTATGATATAGAAACATATAGAAGTTGTATAGCTGAAATTGAAGAATGCATAGAATTATTACTTAAAAAAATATCTTAATATAGGACAAGCAAAAGAAGAGATGATAGATGTGAGGGAAATATATGGATAAATTAGAAATTAAAAATCCAGGAGTAAAAGAATATTTAGAATATCAATTAGAAAAAAAGCTTGATGAAATTAGTTTAAATGATTTAGATAATATTACTCAAATAACTATTATGGGAAAAAAGGCAAATGGAGAAATAATAGATGAAGAATTCTTAGATTTAAAATTATTTAAAAATCTAAGAAGTTGTATGATAAAAGATTTTGTAATAAAAGATTTTAATGTTGAAATAATCAACAGTTTAAAAGATATAGAAATACTTCACTTTGATAATTGCCTATTTAAAAATACTAAGAAAATAGAAGTATCAGTTAATAACTTAATATTTACTTTTTGTGATAATGTAAATATAGAAAAGTGGGAAAAGTTATATAAAACTGAGCAAATTCGAATGGTATCATGTAAAAAAGCAAATTTTGAAAAATTAAGTCAATGTTATAACTTAAAAAAATTGTATTTACAATCTATGAATATAAAAGAATTAAATATTATTGATAGCCTACCTAAGTTAGAATATTTAAATTTAAATGGAAGTAAAGTAAAAAAAGAAGAACAATTAGAAAAATTAAGCACAAAAATACAAATAGAGCATAAAAAAGAAAACTTTCATATTTAAGGAGAAATAGATGAATAAAAACTCAAGACATTTAAAAGATGAACTAAATAGTGTATCAGAAAAAGATCAATATGAGGTAGATATGTTTTTACAAGACCTACATTATAAAATTCTATATGATAAAGACAAATATTCATCAATTTTAAATTCAAATAAAAGTGAGGCAACGATACAAGACTTGGTAGAAAGTATAGAACGAGCTAAACAAGGACAAGATGATTTTTCAATTAATTGTAATATTGCTAAAATATTGAGCGAATATGTTGATTTGGACAAATTAAATATTTCTATTCAAGTTCCTATTTTATTAGGAAACGATGTCAAAGATTTTTTGCAAAAATACACAAATATAAAAAAAGTTATTATATTAGACCCAAATTCACTTAGTTCTAAATTAGATGTAGATTGGATAAGAGAGCTAGAAAATTATACATTTGAAAACGTTTATGGTGATAAACAAGATATAAAATTAGATGAATTGCTTAAAAGACAAGAGAAATATATAGAATATTTATCACGGTAAAGGAGCTAATTTTGATTATTTTGCATATGACTATTTTGTTGAATACAAGGCATATATAAAAAGCGATATTTCATTTGAGATGGTAAAAGAAAAAGAAGAATGGCTTAAAAAAATGGGATATCCAGTAGAAACGATAAAATTAATTACAACAATTGACCGAATTAATGATATAGATATTAAAGAGTTTGAAAAATTTATAGAAAATGGTTCTTATGATGCTAAAGTTATCTATAATTTTTCACATTTAAAATATATGACAAAATATGTAATAGGAAGAATAAGAAATATCCCAGATATTAAAGGGGTAAAGGTGGAGTTAAAACATAAAGAAGATATGATTTTATCGGTAGAGACAATTGATGAAATAGATGATAAAGACATAGAAGATTTTAAAATTGATAAAGTGATAATTGGAAAAATTGGAAATCCTTCCGCGACCCCTTTATCAATTGATAAATATAGAAAAATAAAAGCCAAGCTGGAAGAAATCGTTGATGGAATATATCCAAATGAAGATGAAGCAGAAAAATTTAAAACAATTTATACAAGACTTGCTAATATGCTTGTGTATGATGATGAGGCAGCAGAAGATGAAACTCTATATGCTGAAGAAAATTCATCTAAAAGTAGAAATTTAGAAAATGCTCTTTTTTTAGGAAAATGTGTATGTGTGGGTTTTGCAGAAACTTTAAGGCAAGCATTAAGTCTCGTTGGTATTGAATGTTATATTATAGCTAGTGAAAGTAGTAAAGATGATATAAGCCATGCATATAATATTGTTAAAATTAATGATAATTATTATAATGCAGATTTAACATGGGATTTAGAAAATATTAGAAATAAAAAAACACCTAAATATTGTTTGAAAAACGATGAAGATTTTAGAAAAACAAATAAAGAAAAGATTTGCTATCACATGCCAAGGACAGATATGGCTCAATGTATGGAAGAGTGTACAGAAGAGTCTTTAGAAATTTATCCAGAATTTAGTTCAAATAGTTTGTGGGAGCAGGTTAAGCTATTAGGGAAGACTGTAAGTCAGGGTGTCAAAACTTTTGGATTAGTTGGATTAATTAAACGAATAAATCAAGAAAGAAAAAGAGATACAGTAGAACCTATAATGTTAGAAGAAGGCAAAAATGAAGAAGGATTTAAGCAAAGAATTCAAAAAGGTACGCCTTCGATGGAAAAACAAAATGATACAGCACAGGATTCTGCAAACAAAGAAAAAATAGAACATGCAGACGAAATAGAAAAATAAAAATCAAGACAAGGAGTGAAAAATGAATCAATTATTAGAAGGATTAAACGATAAACAATATGAAGCGGTTGTAAACACTGAAGGTCCATGCCTAGTTATTGCGGGAGCAGGAAGTGGGAAAACAAAAGTATTAACACATAAAATAGCATATTTGGTAGGAGAAAAAAAAGTTAAACCATGGAATATACTTGCAATTACATTTACAAATAAAGCTGCAAATGAAATGAAAGAAAGAGCAGCAAATTTAGTAGGAGAGCCAGCAAAAGATATATGGATGGGAACGTTCCATTCTATTTGTGTTCGTATTTTAAGAAAATTTATAGATCGAATTGGCTTTGACTCTTCATTTATTATTTTTGACACATCAGACCAAAGAACTTTAATAAAAGGATGTATAAAAGACATAGGTCTAGACGACAAAATGTTTACAGACAGAAGTGTTTTATCAGAAATTAGTAATGCAAAAAACGAAATGTTAGAACCAGAAATGTATGAAGCAAGAGCACATGGGGATTTTAGAAAAGAAAAGATAGCTCAAGTTTATGGATTATACCAAAAAAGACTAAGAGAAAATAATGCAATAGATTTTGATGATATTATTAACTATACAATCAAAATATTAATGGAAAATGCTGATGTGCTTGAATATTATTCTGGGAAATTTCAATATGTACTAGTTGACGAATATCAAGATACTAATAAAGCACAATTTACTTTAATAACACTATTTGCATCAAGACATGGAAACATTACAGTTGTAGGTGATAATGACCAAAGCATTTATTCATTTAGAGGGGCAGATATTTCAAACATTTTAAACTTTGAAAAAGATTTTCCAGGAACAAAAATAATTAAATTAGAGCAAAACTATAGATGTACTGGAAACATATTAAAAGCTGCAAACAGTGTAATCAAAAATAATGAAGTAAAATATAAAAAAGAATTGTGGACAAAAAATGAAGAAGGAAATCTTCCAAAAGTATATCAAGCAGATAATGAATATGATGAAGGTTCTTATATTGTACAACAAATAGAACATTTAAAAAGGGAAGAATATTATAAATATTCAGATTTTGCGGTTTTATATCGTATGAACACGCAATCAAGGGCAATAGAAGATATTTTTAGAAGAGAAAATATTCCATATAAAATTATAGGAGGGCTAAAATTTTACGAAAGAAAAGAAATCAAAGATATAATTGCATACTTAAGATTAATTCAAAATCAGGCAGATAACTTAAGTCTAAAAAGAATTATAAATGAGCCTAAAAGAGGAATTGGAAAGACAAGCTTAGATAAAATAGAAATGCTATCTATTCAAAATGAAATATCAATGTATGAAATTATAAAAGAAGCAGATCAATACGGACTAAACAGAGTTTTCTTGAATTCCAGAGAATTTAT
This sequence comes from uncultured Clostridia bacterium, assembly GCA_947594095.1. Next base: position 7,585 of record CANQEA010000019.1, read on the forward strand.
AAATACTATAGAAGAATTAAAAACGAAGAAGGACGAGCTACCAATATCAGAATTAATAAAACTTACATTAGATAAAACAGGATATATAAAAGCACTAGAAAACGAAAGAACTGTTGAGGCAGATAATAGGATAGCAAACTTAGAAGAATTTTTAACAGTTGCAATAGAGTTTGAAGAAGAATTTGCGGAAAATGGATTAAGCGACTTTTTAGAAGGGATTACTTTATCAAGTGACATAGATAATTTAGATGAAGAAGAACAAGATAGTGTTCTTTTAATGACATTACATAGCGCAAAAGGATTAGAATTTCCTGTAGTATTTTTAGTTGGAATGGAAGAGGGAATATTTCCAGGAAATCAATCTATGATGGAAGAAAAAGAGCTAGAAGAAGAAAGAAGATTATGCTATGTTGGAATTACTAGAGCCAAAGAAAATTTATTTTTGACATGTAGTAGACAACGTACTATATTTGGCTCAACCAGCTATAATCCTGTTTCAAGATTCTTAGAGGAAATTCCACAAGAATTATTGGAAGGCTATGAAGAAGCTTTTGAAACAAATAGTAATCCATTTAGTTTATTCAAAGATTCAAACATAGAATGGAATTATGGAAACAAAAAAGATAACATAAAAAAGAATAAAATGTCAGAAAAAATTACAGCAAGCACTATAAAAGAACCAGCATTTTCATTTGGTAGAAGTGCAGAAAGTTTCTTAAGTAACTTAGGTAAGAAATCTTCATTAAATCAAATAGATTTATCTAAATATGATGCAGGTGTTAAAGTATATCATAAAAAATTTGGCGAAGGGGTTATAAACTATGTTGAGCCAGAAGGAGATGATTTAAAAGTAGATATAAACTTCGAAAAGGTAGGACATAAAAGACTTATGGCCAAATTTGCAAATTTAGAGATAATAGAATAAGTAATAATCTTCAAATAGGCATAACACTTTAGGAAAGCATATTGACGAAATATGTAAAATATGGTATACTTATGATGTAATTTTATAAATACATAAAATTATAATTTATATATTTACCATGGAGGGAGAATATGAAAGAAAAAAAACTAGGCAAAAAAATTGCTATATTTTATATTGTACTCGCAATTATAGTAGCAATTTTAGGAACAACTGTGTTATATCAAATTATTACTAACTGGACAAAATCTGGTGAATTAGAAAACCAAGCAGATGAAGAAATAGTTGTAGAGGCAAAAGATATAGTATATGAAAATGGATGGGGAAAAGACATTGTATCAGAAATAAAATCTGAGATTCCAATACCCGTAGGTTTTACATATGTAGAAGGTTCTAAAGAAGATGGCTTAATTATTGAAGAAGAAGGAACACAAAATAAATTATTATGGATTCCTTATGATAAAGATGCCGACCTTAACCTAGCAAATGAATATTATAAAAATGTAAATGTACCAGAGATGGATTCAAATACATATGAAAGTATTTTGAAATATGGTGGATTCTATGTAAATATTAGTGAAGGTGAGGAATATAGTGAACTAAAGGATGTAACACAAGATGAATATAATACTGCAGTAACAAATGCGCAAGAATTATACAAAGATAAAGAAAGTATGGATTCACATGTATTATATAAAGAAGAAATTGCGCAAATTCTAGCATATACTAATAAATTAGGGGTAAATATCATAAAAACAAATTCAAACATGCCAGAATATACAGTTGATAAGCTTTCATATTTAGAAAATGAAAATGCAGTAAAATCTCAAAAAACAGCAGTAAGTAATACTACTACAATAAAAGCAACATCATCAACTATAAATAAATGGACAAGTATAGATAAATATGTTAAAAATTCTAATTATAAATATGTAATATATAAAACTACAGAAGGAGAAAAGGTATATATACCTAAAGGATTCAAATTTTTTGAATATAGCAGTGGATCAACTCAATATGTTAAGATAGCAGATGAAGATAATAATGACTTAGTATATGTATGGATTCCTGTAGAAAATGGTGTAAATAATGTAAAAAATAAAATAATTGATAAATTTAATGAATTAAAAATACCAGAGGATCAGATAAATATAGAAGATAGATATAATATAATAAAAGAAAGTTTACCAACTGCACTAAAAAATAGTATATCTACAGCTGGTGGTTTTTATATGGCTGAAGCAGAATTAAGTTACACTAATAATAGTAAAAATGTATATAGTACAAGAGCAAGAGATATGAAAATAACTTCAGAAGGATGGTTAGCATCAGCAATTGAAGATAGCCAAGGTAATGTTACATCAGATTACTATAGAATGTCATATATAGTTCAAGGAAATGAATCTACTGAAGAAATACTAAGAAAAGCACAAAATATAGCAGAAAATGCACAAAAACAAACTTCAGTACGTAGTCATTTAGCATATGGAGTAGAATATGATTTAGCAATATTATGGCTAATAGATACAGGTGCAGCAAATACTTGGCAATTAATGCAAGATAGTACTTCTATAGGAAAATATCAAAATACTCAAGAACAGTTTATCAAAAATAACAGTACTAATACACTAGAAGCTAGTAGATATAAATTTTTGAATGGATTATGGGGTCTTGCTGGAAATTTAGCAGAATTATCACAAGAAACTAGTCATTATGGAAATGAATCAGGCATAGTTCTAAGAGGTGGAAGTTATACAACAAATGGAAGTATCTTAAGTAATGGACACCCAGCACAAGAAGCGTATACAGTGACAAGTTCACAATTAAAATTAAATGATGAATATAATATCTATAACTCAGATTCAATAGGAATTAGAAATTGTTTATATATTGATTTTGGATATGATAGCGATGATTACGATTACGATTATGACTATGATTATGATGGAGATTACACAAATTGGAATGGAAGAATCGCGGATGAATTTGCTGATGGTACAGGAAGTAAAAGCGATCCTTATATAATAGAAACACCATCACAATTAGCATACTTAGCAGAAAGAGTAAATGATGGGGAAACATTTGCAAATAAATATTTTAGAATAACAAATTCATTTGACATGAAAAATAGAGAGTGGACTCCAATTGGTGGTTGTGGACAATTATCAGCATCGGCTGGATCAGCCTTAGGTGATGGTAAACAGTTTAGAGGGAAACTAGATGGTGAAGGAAATTGGATAACTAATTTAGAAATAAGTAGCAGTTCAAATGATAACAGAAGAAATATAGGATTAATAGGATTACTTGGAGAAGGCGGAAGTATCAGCAATATAAATATCAGAGACGGACAAATTGAAGGTGCAAGCAATGTAGGTGCTATAGTTGGTAAAATGATGGGTGGAGTTGTAGAAGATTGTACAAATAGAGCCGACATAACAGCTATACACAATAGTAAATCTGAGACAGGTACTAATTGCGGAGGAATTGTAGGTGCAGATAATAAAGGAACTATAAAAAATTGTACAAATGAAGGAACAATAACTGCTGAATACCAAAATGCTGGAGGAATATGCGGTAAAATAAGCAATAACACGACAATATCTGATAATACAAATACAGGAGATGTAGAAAGTTCAGAATATGCCGGTGGAATTGTTGGTTCTCAAGCAGGCGGAACTATAGAAGATTGTACAAATGAAGGAAGTATAACGGCTGATGAACAAGGGGCTGGAGGTATAGTAGGATACAAAACATCTGGAACGATACAAAGTTGTACAAATGATGGAGAATATGATGCTCCAAAATATAAGGGCAAAATCACAGGAAGAGGTAGTCAAACATAAATAAAAAACTATATAAAATAAAAAATTAAATAAGTGTAAATATGAGATGAATCCAAATTGTTAGACAAAAATTGTTTGACAAGGAGGGTTCATTTTTATGATTAATATTTAGATGAATATAAATTTAAATAACATATATTTTAAAAAGTAAAGAAAAATGAAAAATAAGAGAGATAAAAAGATAAAAAACAATCAAAACAACAAAAAATAGGAAGTGAATCTATTTGCAAAAAAAAGAATATTACAATAATATTACAATATGACAAAATGATTACAAAAAACTAAAGAAGGAGAGTTGAAAATGCTTAAAAAGATACTAATAAATACTAGAAAAACAGTAAAGATAACAATACTTTTTGGCATAGCTATAATTTTAGGAGTAGGCCTAGTGGCATTACTTTTTAAACCAACTTATAAAGTAAAAATAAATGGTGAAGAAGTAGGTTACACAGAAAATAAAAGTGAACTTCAAAAACAAATAAATGCATATATAGAAAAAGGTGACGGTACAAATGACAATGTTGCATTTGTACAAGTAGAGGATCTTCCTCAATACGAAATCTGTTTATTGAAAAAAGATGTTACAACAAATGACGAAGAAATTGTTGACACAATAAAAAACAGGGGAGTTACATATTATAGATATTATGCTATTCTAGAAAATGGAGAGGAAAAAGCATATGTTGCTAAATTCGAAGATGCAGAAAATGTTATAAATAAATTAAAAGAAAAAAATAGCACAAACATAGATAAATTATCTATTGTAGAAAAATACGAAACAGAAATGAAAGAATTTACAGGAGTTGATGAGTTAGTTGCAAAATTATATGTAGAACCAGTTAAAGTTGTAACAGTAGCTAAAGGTAAATCAGCAGGAACAGTAAATACATCTTTAACAACATCATCAGCAAAAGTAAATTTAGGAATAACTTTATCAAGACCAATTTCAGGAATAATAACTTCAAGATTTGGAGCTGTAAGTAGTCTTAGAAAATCATCTCATACAGGACTAGATATTGCAGCATCAAAAGGAACACCAATTGGAGCAGCTGCAGCTGGAACAATTACTTATGCAGGATGGCAAGGCTCATATGGAAATATGATAGTTGTATCACACGGAAATGGTGTTCAAACATATTATTGTCATTGTAGTGAATTATTATCATCTGTTGGACAAACAGTTTCCCAAGGTCAAATAATAGCCAAAGTTGGGTCAACAGGGAATTCAACAGGACCACATTTACATTTAGAAGTTAGAGTAAATGGAGTTGCATACAACCCTCAAAACTATGTATATTAGAATTTAAAAACCTGTCTGGTTTTTCCAGACAGGTTTTATGCAAAATATTTAATTCCCTTTTCAATAGCATTATTTTTAAATATTATCTTGCCATATTCTATTAGTTTATTTTCAAAATTATTTGAATATTTTACAATATTTCCAAATTCACTAATTAAAGAGTAAAATTTTTTAGCTTCTTTACTAGATACTGTTATATTTGATATGCTTAAATAATAAGTTCCATTATACAAATATAAAGAAATATTTTTAGCTATTTTCTTTTTTACATTTTTATTATTTATGTATGTACAAAAATTACAAAACTCATCAAAACTATCAAAAGCATAAATTAAGTGACTAGAATTAATACTAGGAATTTTACCTTTAACAGAAACCTTAGGTTTAGGGTAATAATTTTTAGATTCTTTTTCAATATTGTCCTGATTATATTTTGTGATTGTAAAAATAAAAGAATCTTCTCCGCAAGAAAATGCTTCTATTAATAGTTTACAGCCCTCTGTATTGAAGCCAAGCTCTTTTTCTGCTTTCAAAAGTATGTCTAAAATTAATCCTTGAGTTTCAATAGACTTTGTCATAATACTGTGTGAATCTAAGTCTTTTTTCATTAAATCATCTAAATTAATAACAACGCGAATTTTATTTTCTGTAAGTTTTTCAATTTTCATGTAATAAGATCCTCCTCAATTCATCCTAATTATATTATACTACTAATATTATTATATTGGAAGACGTAATTTTTGGTAATTATTTTTTAAAACTTTTTATATATTTTTTGAAACAGATACAAAAACATAATTTAGAGTTAATAATATTTAGCAAATGAACAAAATTTGTAATAAATCTATTCTACTATAGGATAAATAAAAAAGCAAGAGTAATTAATAAATATTATTATAAATAATTAATACTAGAATTCAACATGTCAAATTAAAATTAATATAAAAATAAGTTTTGCTTAAATTATTAAAATATACTTGAAAAAATAGTAAAATCAAGATATAATAGAGAACGTAAAAAGAAAAAATTGGGAGGAAAAAATTATGGCAACAAAAGAAAAAAATATATGGATACTAATCATATTTATACTATCAGGGCTTGTAATAGGGGGATTACTTGGAGAATTAACTTCAAGAGTGGACTGGCTATGGTGGTTATCATATAGCCAAAGCTTTGGATTACAAGACCCAATTACACTTAATTTAGGTGTTATATCAATTACATTTGCATTGATGTTTAAAATAAGTGTATCTAGTATAATAGGAATGGTACTTGCCATATTTATATACAAAAAAATATAGAACAGGAAGGAAGTACGATTTAATATAAAAATTAAAGAATTACCAGCAGCGGAAAGACCATATGAAAAATTAGAATTATATGGCGAAAAAGTATTATCAAATGCTGAATTATTAGCGATTATAATAAAAACAGGAACAAAAGAAGAAACATCTGTACAAATAGCTCAAAAAATACTCTGTTTAAACCATACGGAATCAGATGATTTAGAATTTTTAAGAAGTTTAAGTTTAGAAGAATTTATGCAAATAAAAGGAATAGGTAAAGTAAAAGCAATTCAATTAAAAGCAATATGTGAACTAGCAAACAGAATGTCAAAGCCATCAAATTATCAAAAGATACAAATAAAAACACCAAAAGACTTAGCAAGAGTACTAATTCCAGATATGCAAAATGAAACAAAGGAAATATTTAAATTAATTATTTTAAATAATAAAAATGAGATACTGAGAATAATGAGTCTAGCTGAAGGACATGTTAATTATGTAAATATTTCTATGCAAAGTATATTTTCAGAGGCATTGAAAATGAATGCTCCTAAAATTGCTTTAGCACATAATCACCCAACAGGAGACGCAACGCCTAGTAGTAAAGATATTAAATTTACAAATTTAGTTTATGATAATGCGATGTTACTTGATGTGGAATTAATAGACCATATTGTAATAGGGAAAAATAGCTACACAAGCATTTTGGCTAAAATGATGGAAGATTCAGAAGAAGAGGATAATAGAGAAAATAAAACATAAAAAGAAAGAATGTGAATAGCTTTGAATTTATTTGGATTAAAATCAAAAGACTTAGGAATAGACTTAGGAACAGCAAATATATTAGTTGCATTAAAAGGTAAAGGAATTATTTTAAAAGAACCATCTGTAGTTGCGATGGATATAAAAACAGGAGAAATTGTTGCAACAGGATTAGAAGCAAAAGATATGCTTCGGAAGAACGCCAGAGCAAATAAGGGCAGTTAAACCTTTAAAAGATGGTGTTATTGCTGATTATACAGCAACTCAATTGATGCTAAAAAATGTTATAGACAAAGTAGTTAAAAGGTATAAAATAGGTAAGCCAAGGGTTGTTGTGGGTGTACCTTCTGGAATTACAGAAGTAGAAGAAAGAGCGGTTGAAGAATCTGTAATTAATGCAGGTGCAAAAGAAGTTTATTTGATTGAAGAGCCTATGGCAGCAGCTATTGGTGCTGGTCTTGATGTGGCAGAACCTAGTGGAAATATAGTTGTAGACATTGGAGGTGGAACAACAGAAGTTGCAGTTATTTCATTAGGTGGAATTGTTGTTAGCCATTCTTTAAGAATTGCAGGAGATGAATTAGACGAAGACATTGTAAATTATATTAAAAAAGAGTTAAATTTAGCAATCGGTTTAACGACTGCTGAACAAGTAAAAATAGAGATAGGTTGTGCTATGCCACTTATGACAGAAAAATCAATTGAGATTAGAGGAAGAGATTTAAATGATGGATTACCAAGAAATGTTGTAATTACTTCTACCCAAATACAAGAGGCAATGCAAGAATCTATCGAAAAAATAATTGATACAATTAAATTAGCTCTAGAAAAAACTCCACCAGAACTAGCATCAGATATTATGGAAAAAGGAATATTACTTACAGGTGGAGGGGCATTAATTAAAAACTTAGACAAACTAGTTATGGAATCTACAGGTATTCAAACATATGTCGCAGAGCACCCTTTAGATTGTGTTGTGCAAGGAACTGGCAAGACACTCGAAGAGATAGAAAAGCTTAGAACAGTATTGATTAATAACCGAAAGAGGAAAGGATGACTGTAAATGCATAAAAATAAAAAAGGTGGAATAATAGGTGTTATTGTTACCATAGTAATATTAATCTTAATAGTCGTATTTTCAAATGGAGATTCAAATTCTTCATTTTTAGAGAATTTTGCAAGCAACTTAGTTGTGCCTATTCAAAATGGTTTAACCTATTTAAAAAATCAAATTAGCGGAAATACTACATTTTTTACAGACATTAACTATTTGAAAGAGGAGAACAAACTATTAAAAGAAAAAAATAGTGAACTTGAGCAGTCATTAAGAGAACTAGAAAACATTAAAACAGAAAATGAAACTTTAAAAGAATATATGGATTTAACAGAAAAATATGGAGAATATAAGACAATTCCAGGATACGTAATTAATAAAGATATTAGTAATTATTCAAAAACAATTGTAATAAATATTGGCAAAAAAGATGGAGTCGCAGAAAACATGACTGTAATTGGAAACGAAGGCTTAGTTGGACATGTGATTTCTGTTACAGATAATAGTGCAAAAGTACAAATAATTACTGATACAGCAAGCTCTGTAAGCTCAATTATGAGTACAAACAAAGATAGTATAGTATGTAAAGGAACATTAGAAGACAAATCAGCTTTAAAGGCTATGTACATTCCAACAGATGCAAATGTTATTCAAGGAGATAGTGTTGAAACATCTGGGCTTGGTGGAATATACCCTAAAGGAATTCATATTGGGACTATTAAACAAGTAATAAATACTCAAAATATTACAGATAGATATGCTATAGTAGAAACAGCAGTTGATTTTGATAAATTAGATACAGTTTTAGTAGTGACTAATCAATAAGGAAAGGAAATAAAAGTTGAAACGAGTAATTATTCATATTGTATTAATTATAACAGCAATTGTCGTATATTTTTTACAAGTAAATTTATTTTCATGGTTTACAATTGCAGGAGTTATGCCTAATTTATTTTTAATTTATATATTGTTTATTGGTTTATTTGCAGGAAAGACTAAAGGTACAATTTATGGAATTATTATTGGTCTTTTCTTAGATTTAACAGTTGGAAAACTAATAGGCTTATACGCTGTATGTCTAGGGCTTGTTGGATTCTCAACAGGAATTCTAGATAAAAACTTTTCTAAAGATAGCAGAATGACAATTATGTTTATGGTTGCAACTGTTACAGTTGCATTTGAAATAATTACATATCTTGCAAACTATTTGATATTAGAAACAAATATCGAGCTAATTCCATTTGCACTGATATTATTAATTGAATTGATATATAATTTACTACTTACTATAATTTTTTATCCACTTATGCAGAAATTTGGATTCTATATAGAAAACGAATACAAAGAAAATAAAATTCTTACAAGATATTTTTAGAGGAAGGTGATATCTTGCCAAAAAAGAAAAAAATAAATATAAATCTCAGATTTAATATATTAACAGTACTTGTATATGTTGTGGGAATTATCCTAATTGGAAGATTGTTCACCCTTCAAATTGTAAAAGGTGCAGAATATAGAGAACAATCAAATACAAGGCTAACTAGAGAAACCACATTAGAAGCATCAAGAGGTTCTATTTTAGACAGAACAGGAAATGCTCTTGTTATGTCACAAACAAACTTTACACTTGAATTATACAAAACAAAAATAGATACAGCAACTTTAAATCAATCTATTTTAAATATAATAGAATTACTAGAAAAGTATGAAGCATCATATGTAGATAATTTTCCAATTTCAATAGATCCATTTGAATTTACAATATCAGATGATGCACTATCTCAATGGAAGAAAAGTAATAAGATAAACGAAAATGCAACACCAGAAGAAGCATTTGAATTTTATAAAAATAAATATAAAATAGAACAAGATGATATATATCAAGCAAGAAAGATAATGGCAATCAGATATGAAATAGAAAAAACTGGTTACAGTAGTACAAGAGCACTTACAATATCACAAGAAATACCAAGAGAAGCGGTTTCAGAATTTAGTGAAAGCAGTGAGAAATTCCCTGGAATTAGTATAAACACTATGCCAGTTAGAAAATATACAAGTGGAACATTAGCATCACACATATTAGGATATGTTGGAAAAATAAATCCAGATGAATATGAAAAAAGAAAAGACACATATAGGTCAACAGACTTAATAGGTAGAGCAGGTGTAGAATCTGTATTTGAGGAATACTTAAAAGGAAAAAACGGAACAAAACAAATTGATATGGCAGTAGATGGTGGAATTACAGCAGAATATATTTCAGAAGAAGCAATATCTGGCTCTGATATAGTACTTACAATAGATGCAAACTTACAAAGAGTAACAGAAGAGGCACTAAAATCAAATATTCAAAAAATCGCAAATGGAGGCTTTGGTAGAAGTTATGAAACTAATGCAGGTGCATGTGTAGTTATGAATGTGAATTCAGGCGAAGTACTTGCTATGGCGAGTTACCCAGATTATAACCCAGAAGATTTTGTGGGTGGAATTAGTAATGAAAAATGGGATGAATATCGATTAAATGAAAGTAAACCATTAGTAAATAAAGCGGTACAAAACTCATATTCACCAGGTTCTACTTTTAAAATGATAACTGCAATTAGTGGATTAGAGTCAGGAGTTATTAACACATCAACTAGAATTAATGACACAGGTGTATATAGAAAATATGGAATTAGTAAAAATTGTTGGTATTATACAGATTACCATACAGGTCATGGCCCTTTAAATGTTGCAGGTGCAATTGAAAAATCATGTAACTTTTTCTTCTATGAAACAGGAGATAGAATGGGAATAGATACATTAGATAGATATGCAACATATTTTGGACTTGGAACAAAAACAGGAATTGAACTATTAGGAGAAACTACAGGAGTACTTGCAAGTAAAGAAGCAAAGGCGAGATTGCATATTGATGAACCTACATTTACACAAGGAGATATGCTAAATGTAGCAATCGGACAAGGAGATAATGAATTTAGCCCATTACAGATGGCAAAATATATTAGTATGCTTGCAAATGGTGGAAGAAAAATTGATGTGTCACTTATAAAAACAATAAGAAATGCAGATGGTACAGAAGTATCAAGAGATACATTAAATAATTTTATAAATCAAAAACTAGGGCTTGGAAACGAAGAAACAGAGGACTTAGAAATTAATCAAGCAAATCTAACTCCAATCTTAGAAGGAATGAGGTCAGTTACGGCAGATAGTGGCGGAACAGCGTATGTTAGATTTAAAGATTTTAATGTTGAAGTTGGTGGAAAGACTGGTTCTGCTGAAGCGCCAAACAATAAAGTACATGCTTGGTTTGTAGGATTTGCACCATTTGATAATCCTGAAATAGCAATTGTCGTTATGGTGGAAAATGGTGGACATGGAAACTATACAGCAGAAGTTGTAAGAGACATTATGCAAGAATATTTTGGAATGAATACAGAAGATGTTTATGAGGATATGACAGCTAGGCCATATACCCAAATAATGAGATAAAAAAGGATGTGTAAATATGAAAAATTGTATAAGTATTAATTTAAAGAAAAATGAAAATGTTATTAAATTAAATGAAGATGCTAGCCAAGAAGAAATTATGGAAGCATTAAAAAAGAAACTTACTGAATTAAAAAAGCTATATAAAGAAGAAACAACTCCTATTAAAGTTATAGGTAAAGTTCTAAAAAACAAAGAAATTGATGAATTACAAAGATTAATTAAAAGCTATATTGATGTAGAGGTCGATTTTGAATCTCCAAAAGAACTAGGTCTTCATAATATTAAAAGGACATTTAAAAAAGAAATAGCAACTTCTGAAACAAAATTCCATAGAGGCTCTTTACGTTCAGGGCAAAAACTAGAATCACAAGGAAGCATTGTTATTCTTGGTGATGTAAATTCAGGGGCTGAAGTTATTGCTTCTGAAAATATAGTAGTTTTAGGTGCTCTTCGTGGTCTAGCACATGCAGGAGCAAAAGGCAATAAAGAAGCTATAATTGCAGCAGGTCTTTTAGATACTGTTCAAATTAGAATTGCAAATATTGTTAAAGAAATTAATAGAGATGAAGAACCTCTACATAAACAAGTTTGTGTATATGTAAAAGATGAGAAAATAGAAATAAATTAGAGGTGCAGATTATTGCTATTCATATAAATTTCGTCAATTAAAAAAGTAAAATCTATTTAGAAAAAGTAACTTCTAATTACTGATTAAATGCAATTTTAAAAGATT
>CANQEA010000020.1 GCA_947594095.1 uncultured Clostridia bacterium
TGTCGCCTTTTTTTATCTGGTTCATTTTACTATCATTCCTTTTTAGGCAAAAACTTGGTTAAAAAAGACAAGTATTTATTTTTAACCTTATCCCTTTTATTCTATGTCATATTTTGTAAATTTGTGAAGTTTTATTATTGTCTACCTCAATTATTTCTTCCTTCTATTGAACTAGATAATTAATTTGCTCTACAGACAATCCTGTTATCTCAGAAATTTCTTGTATAGAAAAGTTTTTAGCAAGTAATTTTTTTGCAATTTCTTTTTTGCTTTCCATTTTGCCTTCTCTTCTACCTTCTTCCTTTTCCGCTTTTCTTCTTATTATTCCGCTTTATTATGTCTCTTCGTTTTTCTTCTCTTAACATTTCTATACATGCAAGCATTTTCTCTTCTCCTCCTTTTAATTTATTTATATATTCTTTTGCTTTTGCTCTCCCAATTTTTTCTTTTAGAATAAGATTAATTAAATTTATAATAAAACTTTTATCTTCTTCCTTAATTTTGGGCAATATCTTTTTTAAACTAAGTATCAACTCATCATTATTCCTCGACTTTTCTAGTATCATTAGCTTACTTATTAATAAATCATCTTTTAATAAAGTATCAACAGAATAATCGTTTATATCTACTAAATAATAATAAGATAATGGTGGTTCATTGTATGTGTTAATTGATATACTATTCAAAGCATTTTTTGCATTCCATTTTTGTTTTCCTGTATATAATACAATAGGAATTACAGTAGGAATATAAAAGTTTTTTATATTTGCATTAGATATATTTATTGCACTTTTAATAATTTCATGTTGATATGCTAATATTCTATATGACATAGCATAATCGATTTTGGTTTGATGTTCAATTAGAATAAAAATATTTTTATTTTTTAGTTTATAAACAATATCTGCCTCTTTATTTTTAAATTCAGATGTAACAAAGCTTGTTTTGTAAAGTAATAAATCATTTGAAGTTATTTTCTCCTTAAAATGAATTATGTTATTAATAAATTTACATGCATCAATTTTATTTGAAAGAACTGTTCTGAATATTTTATCATGTTTATTATTAATTAGACGTGGTTTATTAAATTCTAAAGATATAAATTGTTTATTTTTTGTTGATAATTTAAAAGATTTATTGTAATAATTTTTATTGCAATACTTGTTTTTTATTTTTCTTTTTATCATATTATTAGTGTTACTTCTATTTTAACGTCTTAATACCTTTTTGTCAAGAAATTTAGAAATATTTTTCGATATCACCTCCAGCTTATTACAAAATTAAACTTTAAAAATGAATCTGCTCTATTATATCTTGAAGTTCCTTTTGTGTTATATCTAAATATTTCATAATTTTTTCATCAGGCTCATTATTTTTTAGCATATTTCTTACTATTTTTCTTCTTTCCAAGCTTTGGCCTTTTTCCATCATTCTTTTTGAATTTTGTATAAACTGATATAATAATTCATCCATTTATTTCACCTCTTTTCTTTTTACTTTTCTCTATTTTTTCATTTAAATTTATAGCCTAGAAATTTATTATAATGTTTGTATGTTTACAATATTTTTCTTAACTTCTTGTAACAATTCTACATTTTTAGTCTTTTTTGCAAATAAAACTTTGTTAATTAAAGTATTTTTTGATAATAGTTTTTCTTCAGATAATTCTTTTATTTTAATTATGTTATAGGTAAATTCAACTTCTGATATAGTGGATAATTCCTTTTGTTGTCGAAGTGATTTTATTTCACTATTGTTGTTTTCTTGAAGACATATAATAACTGGATAAATAGTAGGATATATTATTTTTTGTTTCAATCTTCCTTTTTTAATTGCATAACCCATAATTTCCATACAACTGCTAATCAGTTTATTTACTGCCTCTTCATCTTTTTCTGATTTTTGAACTTCTATCATATAATAAACATGTTTTGAACTAATTTTATAGATTAATTGGATCTGATTATCTTTTATCTTTTTTGTTTCACATCTTTTTAAGTTGTTAGCTTTTAGCTTTTCTTTTGGGTACAAAAAATCATTTATAAAATTCGCTACTTCATTTTTATCTGATAAAACTTTTTTAATAACTTCTTCATAATCTAAAACAATATTATTTTTTTCTTTTTCGATTAAATTATAAGTTTGTTGTGGTTCTGCTATATGAAAGATATCTCCAAAATGTAAAGTATGAATTGTTTTTATATATTTTTTATAATTAAATACTTCGATTTTATTTTCCTCCTTAGCTCTTGATTTTTTTTTATTTATTTTATACAATATAGGCAAAGAAAAAGAAGGTGTACATATGAATAAATATAATGGGAAAAACAAGAATAAAAAAAATACTAACAAAAAAAATTCTAATTCTATGAAAAAAGCTTCTAATAAAAACAAGAAAACTTCAAATATAGTAAAGATGGATAGTAGTTTTTCATCTCAGAATTTTATACATACAAAAAAACTAAGGGTCATGATCTTTATCACCATAATTATTTTTGTGCTTTTAATTGTACGTTTAGGATTTATACAGTTTGTGGAAGGAAATAGTTTAAAAGAACAAGCATATAAACAACAAACTATTAATCAGATTATTAGTCCAAAACGTGGTAATATTTATGATTCTACTGGTCAATCACTAGCAATTAGTGCACAAGTAGATACAATAACAATTAACCCTGCTAAAATAAAAGATAAAACAGATGCAAAAACTAAAACTTTGAGGGAAGATGTCGCTAAAGCCTTTTCAGAAATCTTTGAACTCGATTATGAAGAGACTCTTGCAAAATTAAATAGTGAAGCTCAAGTTGAAACAATTGCAAAAAAAGTTGATAAAGAAAAAGTAGATAAATTAAAACAATGGATGAATGATAATAATGTTTCTGTTGGAATTAATATTGACGAGGATACTAAAAGATATTATCCACATGCAACAGTTGCTTCAAATGTTCTAGGATTTTGTGGAAATGACAATCAGGGTTTAATGCGGAATAGAAAATTCATGGGATTCAGTTTTAAAAGGTAATCCTGGTAAAATTGTAAGTTCTCAAGACGGTAGCCAAAGAGAAATTCCAAATGCTAAAGAAACTTACATTTCTGCTGAAAATGGAAGCGATTTGACCTTAACATTAGACTTCCATATTCAATCAATTGTTGAGAAGTATTTAAAACAAGCAGTTGAAAAAAATAAATGTACTAAAGGTGGAAATGTTATAGTTATGGACCCTAAGACTGGTGATATTTTAGCTATGGCATGTTATCCAAATTATGATTTAAATACACCTTTTACACCTTTGGAAGGTACTTCTTTTGCTAATGGATTTGCAGAACTTTCACAACAAGACCAAACAAACACTTTATATAAAATGTGGACAAATAAATCAGTTGCAGAAACATATGAACCTGGTTCAACTTTTAAAGTTATAACTTCTTCTGTTGCAATAGAAGAAAATATTACAACTCCAGATAAAGCAGGCGATTTTTACTGTAAAGGTTATGAATCTTTTGCTAATGATACAATACATATACATTGTTGGAGAGATGTTCCACATGGTTCACAATCTTTACGTTACGCTTTAGGTAATTCTTGTAACCCTGCATTTATGCAATTAGGAAAAAGAATTGGTGCTCCAACACTATATAAATATTACGATGCTTTTGGATTATTTGAACCAACAGGTGTTGGATTATATGGTGAACAAACTGGTGTATTTCATAATTTAGAAGATATTGGTGAAATTGAACTTGCAACTATGTCTTTTGGACAGAGAATAACTGTTACTCCATTACAACTATTAACTGCAATTTCTTGTGTTGCAAATGATGGTATTTTAATGAAACCAAGAATTGTAAAACAAATTACTAATACAGATACAGGTGCTGTTACTGAGATTCCAACCACTCAAGTAAGACAAGTTATTTCTAAACAAACATCTGAAACAGTTAAATCTATGATGGAACATGTTGTAACAAAAGGTACTGGTGGAAACGCCTCAGTTTCTGGATACTCAATAGGTGGTAAAACAGGTACTTCTGAGCCTTTAGAAGCAAATAAAACAGAAGGATATGTTGCTTCATATGTTGCAATTTCACCTGTTGAAGATACACAAGTATCATTGCTTTTAACATTATATGACCCTAAAGGTGATGCAGGTCACCAAGGTGGTACAATTGCAGGGCCAGTTGTTGCTCAAATGTTTTCAGAAATTCTTCCATACCTAAATGTACCATCAAATGACACATCTTCTAATTCTAACTCTGACAACTTAATTGTAGTTCCAGATGTTAGAAACAAAACAGTTGCTGAAGCAGAAAAAATCTTAAAATCTGCTGGATTTACTGTTAATGTTTCTTCTATTGGAGATAACAACGTACTTTTAGTTAATGACCAAACACCAAAACCTGGTATTTCTCTTAGCAAAAACTCAGTTATTATGATTTATAGTGAAGGAAGTACTGTTGCAAAATCTGTTGCAGTGCCAGATTTAACAGGTATGTCTGTATCACAAGCAACTTCAACTTTAAGAGAACGTAACTTAAATATAAGTGCAGATGGAACAGGTACTGTAATTTCACAAGATTATTTAAAAGACGAACAAGTTCCAGAAGGTACAGTAATTAGAGTAACACTTAAAAAAGCTCTGACTGATGCACATTAGTTTAATATTTGAAGTTATACAAAAATTAAAGTTTTGTATAACTTCTTTTTTACATGATTTTTACTCTTGTAGGCTCATCTGGTAACATTCCAACTAATAAAATATCCTCACTTCCCTTTTCTATATAAGATTCCCATGCTTCTAGTTCATTATATTTGCTTTTACATTGTTTAATATAGTTTTCGAATTCTACCAAATGTATTTCTGCTCCATGTTTTAAAATATTAGATGTGTTATTTTCAATTTCTAATAAAATACTGTCTTTATATTTTTCTTTTGCTATTTGATGAATTTGAACCTTTCTTATTGTAATATATGGCGTTATTGCTTCACCCTCGCTTTGGTTCTTCTTTTTAGATTCTTTTTCATAAATCATACACCAAAAACAAAAGATATTTTGCTTTATAAATTCTGGGCTACTATAATTTAAATATACTTCTAGCGTTTTCTCTCCATATAATGATAGCTTAACTTTAACAAGGGAAAATCCATATTCTGACATGGAATTAAGTTGTTCTAACTCACATTCTTTTATTTCTCTGATATCTAAGTTTAAAACTTTTGTAAGTAAATCTATTACCATTCCTTCGTTTTCAATGTTGCATATAATTTGCCTTAATATTTCTTGATTTTTATTTGATAATTTTATAATATCACCTCCTACTCCATAACTTCTTTTTCCCAATAATCATTTAGAACATTGTCTAATTTTTTTATCTTGGTAAACTTCGTTGTTACTTCTTTTATATTGCTACCTATTAGGTAATTCATCCACGCTTCTTTTTTATCTGTTATTTCTCCTGTGCATATATATTTTGGAAGTTCTATTACTTCTAATTCAATGTTAACAGGCTCTAATTCTCCAAGCGTTTCTTGTGGTATTTTTATTTTGTGATGATATTCTTTTGTATTAAAAAATTTAAAGTCTAATAAATTTATTGTAATAGTTGGTGCAATTACATTATATTCTTTGTATTCAATTTGATTTGTGTGAATTTGTGCATAATATAATAGCATTTTACTTTGTATATGTAGACCCTCAACAAACTGAATTCCTAAGTTTAGCTGTTTTTGGTCTTTTAAATATACCCTCATGTCACAAATTCCAAAGTTTTCTTCTTTTGGGAGATATTTTTCTTTATATCTTAAATAGGGATTTAAATGAATTTTTTCAATTTCTATATTTAAAAAAGTTTCGATAAAATCTTGTAAGATATCAATGTTTTCTTCTTTTTGTAATACTTTTCTAAGCACATAGTTGCTTTTTGATACAAATTTTTGATTCATATAAAATTTTTTAGTGCACTAAAATTAAATCCTCCTTTCGTACTTATTTTAATTGAATAGATTGGAATTTTTGTTATAACTTGGAAAATTGGGGGAATTGTTATAACAAGAAAATGAAATTTTGAATCTAAACATTTGAAAAAAATTATATATAATTTATAAAAAGTATATTCTCATTTTTTATGGTTGTCAATATTTTGTCAAAAAAAATCGTAATTTTTCATCGCAAAATTCGACAAAATATATAAAAAATGAAAGTAGATTTTTGTGTCTACTTTCATTTTACAACTTCACTAAGTTAAGGTGTATTTATCCATTTTAGCTTAAAACTTTTTTCTTAATGATAACAATACCTATACCAGTTACAAGTAATGCTACTGCACCAATTATTATATACAATGTTGTATTAAATTCTTCTGATGAACCAGTTGGGTTTGTTATAATTACTTCTTCTGATATTGATGAGTCTGGCTCATTTGGACTTAATGTAAACATATAGTTTCCTGGTATTTGTTTAGGTGGACTTCCTGGATTTGGTGTATCTATCTTTATAACTTCTGACATATTATCAAATGTTATTTCATCTTGGTTTGAAAGTACTTTTGTTGTTACATAAGTAAATGTATGTTGTCCTTTCGCTTCTATACCTTTACCGTCCTTTCCATCTGCAACAAATACATCTATCCAATTAAAATAATTTGAATTATATTT
This sequence comes from uncultured Clostridia bacterium, assembly GCA_947594095.1. The sequence continues at coordinate 6,654 of CANQEA010000020.1, forward strand.
ATTAAAAGTTCCATTTGGAGGAGATTTTTTGTTATTATTCCAATATTCACTATTAAAATATTTCTCTTCGTTTTCTTGGTCTACTAAATATTTTTCATTTTTAATAGCTAAATCATCTCTCCATCCTTCATTCACTTTATCTTCTTGTTTTTTCCTTGTAACCACGTTATCCAAATAATCTGCAACTGTTACTTTCATTTTTACAGGATTTTCATCCCAACTATCTCCTGATTGTCCATAATGGTAATATTGATCATTTGCGAAGTCTTGTTCACTATTATTATATACCACAAACTCATATGTTGTTTCAACTGTTGCTCCTTGAATAATTTCTTTATCTAATTCTATGTCAATTTTACCTTGATCTATTAGAGTATTGCCTTCCACTTTTGGATTCAAGTATTTCGCATTTTTTATTTCACCTTCAAACTCATATTCACCATCTTCATTTTCGACAATATTATTGTCAATTAATACTTGACCATTTGCTAAAAATAATTTAATATGTGAAATACGTTTATCAAGGGCTACTTCTTGCCTTGGCCTTTCTATAATTCCGAAATCCATTTGATGTATATTATATGTTGAACCTAATTCATTTAATTTATTAACTAGATTATATTCTATATTTTTTTCATTGTCATAGTTTCCGGATTTTACCTCTCGTGAATCTGTTCCGCTTTCGATAGTAATTTCCATACTTTGAGTTATAGAATGCATCTGAAGATCCTCGTCATATCCAAATTTTCCATTAGAATAGTTTCCATCTGTATCATAATTTCCATCAATATAGTTTTTAACTGTGAATTTCTTTAAATTACTATCTATATCTGTTCTAATATTATAGTCATCTAATGCATCAGAATATCTATCATTATCAGCATTTTTATCATACCACCACCATTTTACGTCTTCACTATTATTATCATATCTAGTTTTTTTCATAGTGGTACTCTTATAGTCTTCTACATAATAATGTTCTGTATTTTGACTGCTACTATTAGCTCCCCATATAAATAATACCTGATAATTTCCTGGCAATACACCTTTAAATGAATAGCTTCCATCATCTCCAGTTTTTTCATTATCATATCTATGTGATGTATTCTCTACTACAGTATATGATACATTATTTTCTGATGTAGCCTTAAATGTACCAGCATAAATTAATTTTACTTCAACATCTTTTATTGTTTTTTCATCAGTATCATATTGTTCATTTCCTTCTCTATATGCTCCTGGTGTTACTATTCCCTTTTGTACGTCTTTTGGAATATCCTCAAATACTACACCTTCAATTTTTCTTGAATCTGGATCTCCATCTTCTTCTATTATAAATCCTGGTGCTCTATCTGAATCATCTTCAAATGTATCTTTATCATATAAATCAGCACTATCTGGACGCGAATCCTGATCAACACCCGCATAAGCTTTTCCTCCACTTCTTGTTGTGTATTCTGAAATTTCTGCCAAATTATATAATGTTTCTAACTCATTAAGTTTATTCTTTTCCTCTCTACTTAAAATGTCATTTAACATATCATTAATAGTTTCTCTTGTTAATGTGCATGCAACTTTGATTTCAGCAGATTTTCCTGGTCCTATTTCTATAATATCATTGTCTTCAAACTCAAATGTTTTTTTATAATATTGCTCTTTATCCTCTCCAAAAGTCTCGTGTTGCTCTCTATCATCTGTATTATATTCTGATCCATTCGGTGTTGTTAAAGTAATCTCATAATTAAATTCATTAGACCATTGCTCTGTAATTGCATTAACATAGGAAGTTAGCAAAGAAGATTGATTTTCCACTCTTATAATATAATTAGCAGTCATAACTAACTCACCATTATCTATGTAATCACCAATATCTTTATTAGTTATATCTGTACGATACATTTTTCTATAATAGCTTTTGTCATATTTGTCAAGTGTTTTAACACCTATTTTAGATAATTCGTCATTTTTTCCATCATCTATATTTGAATTGTCATAATTTTGCATATATTCGTAAGTATTTGTTTTACCATTAACATCTATTATTACATTTTCTAAATCTTTTACTACGGCTATATCTGGTTGTGCTCTTACTTTTAGTCCTAAATTTACATTTTCTATTTCTTTAATAGATTGTACAGAAATTGTACTACTCTCTTTGGTTAATATATCCTCTGAAATGTCTTTAGAAAAATTATATGTACCATCTGTAGTTGCTTTTATATTATATTTTTCATCTGCAACATATTCACTTCTTCCACCATATTTAATTGTAGACTTATGATTTTCTGAGTCATAATCTATTGACTTATCACAATTAACTGCTCCTTGGCCATCTATAGTAGAGAAATTATAATTAAAAATATTTCTTCCTTCCTCTTTTACCTTTGATCCATTTTCTTTATCTGCATTTACATCAACTGCTTCATATTTTAATCCATTATATTCAAATTTAACTTCATATTGGTCTATATTTTGATAATCTAAATTCTCAAAACAATATTGAAGTTTTCCATCAACCGTAATTATAGGCTTTCTTTCAGTTTCTGCAAATATTCCTTCTAATCTGTCTCTATTTGACTTATGATTTGGTTTTATAATTTTTCTTTTTCCTTCAACAATTTCTTCTACTAATTGATCATCCTTATACAATTTGATATTAATGTCTTTAGGATCTATAATCTCATCATTTGATGTACACAGATTATCCATTTTTGAAGTTTTCCCTTCAATACCATCTAGCCATATATACCCAATTAAATCTATATCACGTCTAGGGTCATTTATCGTAATTTCTTCATTATTACTTGTTGGGTCCCATACAATTACATCTCCGTTTAAATATCCATCATTATCTACTGTATCAAAATCATTGTAATATTCACCATTTGGGATTACCTCCTCTATTGTATAAGTTGCATCTTTTTGCATCTCAGAATTGGTAAGTTCTATTTTTCCATTATTGTCTGTTGTCGCAACAATAAATCTATAATAATCTACATAGGCGTTTTTGTTATACCACCACGACTCATAATATTCATTGCCAGAAAATTTATATCCATCAGTTAAAGGCTCATAAATTTTTGATACAAAATCATCTGTGTGTCTTCGATTAGTTTTACCTGATTCTATCTCACTAATTAATTGATTTCTTTTTTCGTTTATATTAACAGCACTGACAAATGTCTCTGTATAATTATACTGGTGGTTATTATACACAGGATATCCAAATTTGGTATCATAATATTTTCCTTTCCAATAATCTCTTTCTACTGGAATTTTACTAGAACTCGTCCAATCTAATCTTATCAGAAAAGTCGTATTAGGTATTGGTCTACTTCCATCTTCATCTCTTTTTAAAATAGTTAAGTATTTTATATTTGGATCATTGTATATCGTTATTGGTTCAAAAGTTTTTCCTTCAGTTATATCATTATTATTTATGGTTACTGATTTTTCACCATTTTGACTATTAATTATATAATAATCATCTGGTGCTTCGGTTTCGTAAACATAATATGTTCCAGGCTCTGAAACATAAAATTCAACTATACCTGATTCATCAGTAGTTTTAGTTTCTGTTTTTCGAACAAATTTCCCATTTTCCTTAAATGCTAAATAGAATTTTGCACCAGCCAATGTTTCATTCGTATCACTAGCTTTTTTGATTATGGTTACCTTTGCTTTACTTCCTTCTGTGTTTGTTACATAAATCCAATATCCTATAAATTTATCCCTATTTCCCTCTTTGACTTTATCCTCAGGTGCTTTTGGCGGTACAGTTATTACTTCTTGTTCTTCTGGCAATCTTAAATCATCTTTTTCCTCATCAGGGCCATTTTCATCTCCCCACGCCCAACTCCACGTATCACGGCCCCAATACGTTCCATACGTTCCTTCGCCGCCAACTTCTTCTATAATATATTCTCCTTCTCCTTCATGCGTATTAGGATTATAATTGAAAGTAAAATTTGCACATCCGATCCGGACCAGTCATTTGTAACATGTTTTCACATATACCATATGTGCTGCCACCCTTTGTCACGTACATCGGCATGCCGCCTTCTGACGGGCAATATAAAATATGATTTTCTTCCCTTTGAATCGCGTTATATGCACTTAAATCAGGTAAATCTCCTTCAGATATTTTTTTATAAGCCTGAAATACAACAGGTCCTTTAGGCACAGAATCACCCTCACTCCTTTCTATAGATTTACGCACATGAACCTCAACTGTGTGGAAGTCTGGAACAACGCCCTCGCCGTCGTAGCCAAAAACTATTTGGTTTTGTGTCGCCTTCCCCTCGCTCAGGTGACTCCAACCATTCAACAGCAACATTCGGATACTAAAGTTCCCTTGAAAAGACGCGCCATCTCCTAGGCAACTATTCGTGTGAAACTCACCCCAGTTTCCCTTATAGGCTGATGTGCCCGTAAGCGAGTTCTCACTCCACTCATTAGTTATCGCATATTCTATCTGGCTTTTTAAATGAGTCCTATGAGTTCGATAATTCGCACTACTACTAACAACACCCGTCTCACCGTTGTTGATGATCTGCATACATTCCCACGAAATCTTTACCCAACGATTAAGTTCCTCGCATTGCCTCCAATCACTAATTTGTGTACCATCCGGAGCAATCCATGCACCTCCGATTGAACATATATTTACGATTTTCATCTCCTTCAAACATTACCATACGTTTTTCGCCGTCTATAGTCACATCGATAACATTGTCAACAAGTAAACTAATGTGATTCATAATCGTTCTCTCATCAATACATAAGAAGTTATTCCAAGTCCAATACGCATTATTCGAATTCCACTCTTCAGACGAAACCGTAACTTCTTGACCTTTAAGGGCATCCACTTCCATGTTAACAAATTTCTTACCATCAGCGGCATCGTCCCTTAATTGCTCAGCACTCATCGCTTTCACAATTGATGGGCCTAGAAATATTGATATTATTAATAGAAATAAAATTAATATTATTTGTTTTATGCTTTTCACATTATCCCTCCTTTCTTACTTTAATTTTATATACTTCATATCCTGTTCCAACTAATACTATTATTGCAATTAATACATATAAAGTTATTTGTAATGCACCAGTTGAAATTGAAATTAATATTTCTGCTGTACTAATATCATCTTCCTCATCAGCATAGTTTCCTGCACTAGAGTCAATATCAGTTATAGATAAACTATTAGATATATTTGCTATTTCTGCTATATTTGTTGATGTTCCCGTGTTATTTTTTGTCATAGTTTTTGTCAAAATTAAAGTTATCGTTTTTGTTTCTTCTGGTTTTATTATGTCGTTTGTTAGTGCTACTGTATGCAAATTTCCGTCTGCCCCCATATACCAATCCTTATTTAATTCAGAACTAAATGTCATATCTTTTGGCATATAATCTATTATTTCATTTGCATATCCTTCAATTTCGCCTTCATTTGTTATATCTATTTGATATTGTACTAATACTGTTGTACCTTCTAAGTATTGTGCTGGAATTTCTATTTTTGCTAATTGTTCTTTATTGTATTCTTTAACCCCTGTTCCTTTTTCTGTTTGAACTATTACTTTTGAAATATATTTATCTAGTTTTAAATCAAATTCAAAGTTTTCTTTAAATCCTGCATCTATATAACCATATATATTATTGCTAAATACAATTACATCTGTTGTAGCAACCACTTCACCATTTAATTCACTTTGTATAACATCTGAATTTTGAGAGAAACTTAAATCTTGTCTTTTATATTCTGTAGGTATATATTTTGCAGTATCATATTTAAATACAACAATATATTCTCCATTTGCCATTCCTGTTAACTCATAATCACCATTTTCATCTGTTGTTGTTTTTATTTTATTGCCATTTTCATCTGTTACTATTTCTTCTGTATTTGTATCTACTAGTTGCACTTCCATTCCTGATATCTTTTCTTCTGATGTTTCTTTTTTGCCATCTTTATTTTTATCTACCCATGCTGTTCCTGATATTTGATTTTCTATATTATTTTCTAATTCTTTTTGCGTTGGTTGAAAATCTAATGTATATTCTATTGTATTCGATTGTTCAGTTTGTGCAGATCCAACTAAATATACAGTATTTTTTAGCAAATAACTTGTTGCTTTTGAAGTGTCTATTTTAGTTCTAATTACTAAAGTTATTTCAGATTTTGCTTTTATTTGTCTTGTTATACTAATATTATTTTCATTTATTTCCTCAATTGGCATTTTTTCATCTTCAACAACAACATAAGCTTCTTGAATAACCGCAGCTTTAGGAACAGAGTCTGATATTTCAAATTCTTTATCAATGACGCTAACATTTCTTATTTTAGCTGTATAAACAAGTTCTTCCCCATTCTTTAAAGATTTTTCTTTGCTACTTCCTGTTTGTTCTATCTCTAATTTTGCATTTACATTATTAACTTTTTTATTTATTTCATTTGATGTATATGTTTTATCATTTTCTGTTACTTGATAAAATATTCTACAAAAATCTTCTTGTGTTTCTGAATCTAGTTCAGTTATTGATAAGAATAATGGAATATATACTTCTTGTTTTGCATCTATTTCATTTATTTTAAATTTTACAATTCCATTTTCATTTTCTATGACTTCAACATCTTCTGAATAAACATTTTTTTCATCAAGTGCAGTTATATTAGGTATATGCATTTCTAAAATGACATTTTGTTTATTTTCTTCTGAAATATTTTTAGTTGATAATTTTAATCTTACAATTCCACCACTATATAAATCTACAATTTCATTATAACTGTACGTTAAAATTAATTTTAAATCTCCATCTTCAATTGAATTTTTAGATATTTGAACCTCTTGTTCCTCCTTATCATCAGCTGTAATTTTTAATGTTCCTAAAGTTTCGCCTTCTGCATCTTCTTTTATTACATATTGATATTCAATCGTAGCTGTTTCTCCTGGTTTTAATGCTTCAATTGCATCTAAATTATTTTCTGTAATTTCTGTATTTTCACTTGTATATTCTGTTGCAATTCCTACTTCTGATTCTTCTTCTGATACTCTTTCTGTTATAAAGAAATTTGCATTTGATTGCATTGCTGTTACATTTATATTTGTTAATTCTTCTTCTGTAGTATTTTCAACTACAATTGTATTTTTAATACTTTGTCCTTGATATACACTTTGTCCATTTTCTAGCACACTATCTGCATATGTTGATTTAACATATACGTTTCCAATTCCCTCTACTTCTTGTTTATTTAGATTTTCTGTATCAATAGTTTGCTCTTGATCATCTATTTTTGCCGTTATAGTAGATAAATTAATTTTAGTATTTGTATTTTGTTCTTTTTCTTCATAATCGTATAAAACTTCGATATTTGACAATGATTTTTGGTTATACTCTAAATCTCCTGGTATTTTTAGTTCATAATTTAACTCTGTGTTTCCTTCTTGATTTAAATTTTCTAATTCTATTTTGTAAGCTTTTACTTCTTCTATATTTTCAACTTCTTGTTGCCAATTTTCACTATCTTTTTCATTTGTATTTTCTGTTGCATAATATACTTTTGCATTTTCTAACTCTATTTTATCTGCTAATTTTACATCTATATTACTGTCTTCTGTATTTAAGTTTCCTATTATTGCTATATTATCTACTGGCTCTAAGTAATTATTTACAAGCAATGTATTCACTTTTGCAATCTTCTCTTCTGTCCCTGTATCTAATCTGCCCTCTATTTCGTCATTATTTATATTATCTATTATTTCTTCATCTCTATAATCTTTCAATGAATTGTATACAAACATACCATATTTTGATTCTAAATTAATTTCTTTATCTGTCCAGTATTCTGCTTCATTACCATTTTCATTTGTATATTTCATTTCTATCTTATCTATTTTACTTGGTGTCTTTTTGTTCATTTCTATATTAGCATTTATAACAACTTGTATTCCTTGATTTGCCTTACTTACAAATTCTCTTTGTTCTCCTTGTAATGTTACACAAATTACTTTTCTTCCATCTTGTTCTCTTACCTCATAATTTTCAATTCCCATATCTTCTTCATTTACATATAATACATTTACTGAATTAATTTCTATATTTTCAGTACCTTCTGGGAAATATATCTCTAAATATGGATTTTTGAACAAGTCATAAGATGGATTACAAGATAATAATTTAGTATTTATTATTAAGTTTTCATTTTTACTTAATGTTGACAAAGTTTTTGTACTTAAAGATAACTTTGCATCTGTTTTAGTATCATTCATATTAATTGCAGTTTTTATAACATTTTGCTCTGTTCTTGACTCTATTATATTTTCTTCTGTATTACTTTCTAATTCTTCCTCTTGTATTTCTTCATTTTCTGAAACTTCTTCCGAATTTGAACTTATATTAGTTGTTACTTTTAGTTCTTCTTCTAAATCTACAAATGATTTTAATTGTTCTTTTACATATTCATCAGATTTTATAGCTTTGCCAAATTCTATTTGCAAACTTCCTTCTTTTTCCGGTTTGCTTGTAGTTATTACTATTTCATTTGTTTCGTTTCCATCAATTGTGATTATAATTTCTCCCTGATCGTTTGTCTCACTTTCACCATTTATTATTGCAATTTGCGCTCCTTGTTTGCTACTTACTTCTATACTTCCATTTTTCCCTAATATCTCTTGCATTTTTTGTTTGTTAATTTTTATTTCTTTGTAATAAGTATTTGTTGATGCATTATTTAAATTTTGATCCACATCTATAAAATTATTTTCTTCAGTTTCTATAATTACATTATCTACACTGTTTGCTTCTGATATTTCTAAAGTTACTCTTTCTTTGTAAGTTGTTTCATTTTCCGTATTAGCATATAAATATCCCTTATAAATTTCTTTACTTGATTCTATATTTGTAGATACAACATCCCCCTTTTGTTCTACTGATTTAATATCTTGTAATTCATTTTCTATTTCTTCATCTCTTGTGTATAATTTTGTTCTTATTTTTGCTTGTAAATCAACCTCTACTGTATCTACTCCTATTTCATCATATATGTATATAATTTTATATTCGTTTTTACCTTTTTCCCATTCTATTTTGTTTTCTTCGTTTGGAAGATTGCTGTTTGTAATTTTTAATACTCCGTCTTCTTTTCCATATTGATAATTTTCATTTGGTAAGTTATTCCCATCTACTAACACTTTTACTTTGCTTGGTTTTACCTGTTTTATTACAGGTACATTAATTTCTAAACATTCGCTTTGGAATGGAAGTTTATTATCTTCTACTTGTACTTCTATTTCTTGTTGTAAAAGTGTTTCTTTTTCATTTAAAGCAATATATTTTTCAACATCTTGACTAACATTTATATTTGCTTCATCAGTCCACATCAATCTTATTTTTACTTGTCCTTTAACTTCAGCCTTCCTTTCATCTTTATCTATGTATATTCCACTTAAACTAACCGTAGTTTCTTTGTTCAATTCTCCTATATTTATCATATTATTTTTTGAAAATTTGACAGGTATATTTATTTCTACATTTCTTCCATATGTTATTGTATTTAGGTTTATTGTATTACCATCTATATTTTTAACGTATTGACTTTTCACTTCTTCCTGTTTTATTTCAAAGTTATTATCTTCTATTTTTATGACAGCATTATTTAATACTCCGGCTATCATTTACCGCAATATTTATAACGAGTGTTTCACCATCAGAAATATTTGACTTTTTACTATGTACTTTTTCTTCTCCTTCTTTGAGATAACTGTCAAAAATTACATTTCTACTATTGGTTGTAGTTTCTTGTGCTTCTAAGTCCTCATACATAGCTTGAGCTATTCCTTGACCTAAAAACAGGATGTCTCCACCAATCAGCAATATAATTATTCCTAGTACTGCAATTGTTTTGAATATTTTTTGTTTCATGGTTAAATACCTGCCCTTCCCAAAACATAATTAATATCTAATATATTAGCTTATATTAAATAAATAATATATAATTACATATTATCTTTCTCCTATATATTAAACTTTTCTTATATTCAAATCAATAGCAGTTTTTTCCTATAATAAAAAATAGCCTCAAACTAGCTTAGGGAAGCTCATTTGAGACCATTTTAGTCAACTTTATTAAATTTTATTTACAGTTTTATTACATAACCACATTGCATGAACTATATAATTCTGTTAGTTCTATACACCCGTAAGAAATTATTTACTTAACGCCCAGACAAACAACCGCCATCCCGTAATTTGACTCCAGATGTATATAATATTTTTAGATTATTTCAAGCCGAGAACTTCACGAAGTATTTCTTTGTTTGAAAATTAAGCGTTATTCACATAGCGCTTATGTTGCTTTCTATTTTGCAAAAAATTAGATAGTCGTGCTCAGGCGAACAGAGCAACTATCGTCGACGGGTGCGGTGTACGCACAACCACTCTCGAAGTTAGCGATCGATGCGGAGTCAGTGCCGTAACAATGAAGACAACCAGTAGTAACTGCTAAGCCCGAACTCGCCATAATTTTCAGTTGACATTTTTATGCCATCCGGATCGTAACACATATATCCAAATGCTGACCACTCTGCTCTTGAAGGTACAAACCATTTTTGTCCATTTTCATCTATTAATTTTCCATTAAGTATGCTCCACATATCATTGTCATCTTTTTCAGCGCCTTCCACTTCTCCATCCTTTCCCATCCAGTATTCTGTATTTGTTTTTCCATCATCGTCTTTAAAATCAGTTTTCGTACTATCTACTACTTTATCACTAGGTAACTTCCCCAATGCATTTTTGTACCATGTAAATGTGTTTGTTTCGCCTTCTGTTACATCTTCTAATGCCATTATATAAAATCTATCTGTGCCTGCATCACTACTATCTGCAACTTTTATTATTCCTTTTTTATATTCTCCAAATCCGCTTCCTTCTTGTTCTTCTAATACGTATTTTTTTAATCCCTCTGTTACTTTATCGTATTTGTATGCACTATCACTATCGTTATTCCATTGAGTTTCATTTTCATGTCCTACTGCTAAATCTGCATATATTATTCCATCTGCTTGTTCATCTCCATCTAAATCTGCATAATATCCTACAAAACTATCACTTTCTGAAATATATTGTTCTTCTGGCTCCTTTGGTTTTTCTTGCAATGCAACTTTTACATCATCTATGTTTTCCTCATCTGTATAATACATTTTAGTACCATCTTTAGTAGGAACTTTTACACCTTTTACATAGAAAATGTTATGACTGTTTTTGTTTATAATATATAAATCGTCGATTACTTTTCCTGTCACGCTTTCTTCCTGATTTTTAATACTTTCATAACCTTCTCCATAATTTAACGTTAAACCATCAAGTTCTTTTAAGTCTATAACATAGAATCCACCTTGTTGCTCCCCATTTTCGTCTGTTACTAAATCAATATCATTTGCCCCTTTAACATTTCCCCAATCATCTGGCAAAATATACTGAATTCTAGCAGGAATATCCCCATATTGTGCGTAATATGTGGATATCTTTCCTCTTAAAGCTTCAATATCATTATATAAATTTGTTAAACTTTTTATATATACTGTATCTTTTGCACTATATGCTAGCATTGTTGTTATAATTAAAATTATAATAATTGCTATTGCAACTGATACTACAGTAACACCTTTTTCTTGTTTTATTATTTTCTTCATATGTATCTCATTCCTCTCAAGATTATTAATATTAGTTTACTATTATTTTGAGTTAATTTCAAGAGATTTTATGCAATTTATATAAATTTTAATTATAACTTACTTTTTCTTCTATTAATTGTAATTGTTTATATATCTTTTCCTCAACTTTAAATTTTTGATCTTCCCTTAATACTAATATCCACAAGTATAGTATTCCTAAGAATATAGCAATATTTTTCAAATATAAAATTGTAATGCTAGCTATTACTGTTAATATTGATACACATACAAAAGATATATTATTAATATATTTTGATGATTTATGTTTTCCAAAATTAATATGTAATATTCCTTTTAGAATACGCCCTCCATCTAAAGGATAAACTGGTAATATATTTACTACAATTAAAAGAATATTTGAATAGATATAAATTAATTTTTTTGTTTCTGAAAATGGAATAAATAATATTGCAATAATTAAAATAACATTTGTAAGTGGCCCTGCAAAAGCAACTATTATTTTTTTTAGCTCTAATAAATTTGCCTTTCCTATTTTATAATTATAATCATTTGGCATTGTTTTAAAGTTAATTGATACTCCAAATGGATTTACTTGTACCTTTTGAGGCTTCATACCAAGTAATAAACCTGCAAGTAAATGTCCAAGTTCATGAATTATTGCAAATATCATAATCGTAGCATATATTTCTATTTGTTTAGTGAAATAAAAAAGAACAAGTAAGACAAATATTTTTAAATCTATTCTAAATGTCATAATCGGTCTCCTTATATGTAATTTATAGATATTGCATTCTATACAATAATAATTATAAATTTTACAGTTCTAGTATTTTTTGTGGATCTATTTGTTTTTCTCTTAATCTTATTTCAAAATGTAAATGTGGTCCTGTTGAGTTTCCAGTAGAACCTACTTCTGCAATTTCTTGCCCTTGAGTTACTTTATCTCCTTGTTTTACATATAAGTTATTACAATGAGCATAAATTACACTTACTTCTCCTATTTGTATTTTTAAATGTTTGCCATAATCTCCTTCTTCTGAACAAAGCACCACTTCTCCATCTGTCGCTGATTTTATTTTTGTACCTAAGTTTGCAGCAATATCTGTTCCTGTGTGATTTTTGGGTACACTTCCTGTGGCACTGTCTCTCCATCCAAATGGAGAAGATATATTTCCTTCTATTGGTTTAATAAATGTTGTTGTATTTTTTATATC
>CANQEA010000021.1 GCA_947594095.1 uncultured Clostridia bacterium
AAATTTACAGAAGGAATTTTGAGCTTTTATGGACTAGAAAATGAAATCTCTAGCCCGACTTTTACTATTGTTAATGAATATAAAAAAGATAATTTATCAATTTTTCACTTTGATGTTTATAGGCTAGAAGATGTCGATGAATTTTATGAAATTGGTGGAGACGAGTATTTTGATAAAGGTATATGTGTAATTGAATGGGGAAAATTTATTTCAGATGCCCTACCTTCCAACTACATTGAAATTGATTTTGAAAAAGATAATGAGAATATAAATAATAGAATTTTAACAATAAAGGCTTATGGCGAGCAGTATGATTCTTATTTTAAGGAGGAATTTTAGTTGAAAATTTTAGCAATTGACACAGCAAGCAATATATGTGGCGTTTCTATTTTGGATGGTGGTACTTTGTTAATAAAATTAGATACAGATACTGGCAGAACTCATTCTGAAAACTTAATGCCTATGATTAAATCTGCATTAGATAAAACAAATTTATCTCTTTCAGATATTAATTTAATTGTTTGTGATAAAGGACCTGGTTCTTTTACAGGTATTAGAATTGGACTTGCTACTGCAAATGCATTTTGTGATAGTTTAGATATTCCTTCTATTGGAATTAGCTCTTTAGAGGCTCTTAGTTATCAAGTAAAAGAAGATGGATTTATTGCAAGTATATTAGATTGTAAAAATAATAATTGTTATTTTGCATTATATAAATTATATAATTCTAAATATGAAACTATTATTGAGCCTAAAGCTTGCACAATATATGAAGTTATACAAGAATTAGAAATTTATAAAAATGATTCTATATATTTCATTGGTGATGCCACTCCCCTTTATTTAGATTTACTTAAAAATAATTTTTCTAATTCTAAATTTACAGATGAAAATAAATTAGATTCTTATTATTTGGGACTAGCTGGCTTAAGTAAATACAACCAAAGTATAATAAAAAAAGAGCTTTTGCCTTTATATTTAAAAAAGCCACAAGCTCAAAGACAATTAGAGGAGAAATTAAAAAATGAATCTTTTAATTAATATCATGTCATTAGATGATTTAGAAAAAATTAAAAATATACTTAATACTGACTTTGATGATTTTTGGAATTATGAAATTTTAAAAGAAGAATTAACTTCACAAAACACTATTTATTTTGTTGCAAAAATAGATAATGAAATAGTAGGTTTTGCTGGTATTAAAATCATTTTAGATGAAGCTGACCTTATGAATATTGTTGTAAAAAAAGAGCATAGAAAAAAAGGCATTGCCTCTTCCCTATTAAATAAATTGATTGTTATTGCAAAAGAAAAAAATTTAAAGTCAATTAATTTAGAGGTAAATGCTAATAATTTGTCTGCAATTAATTTATATAAAAAGTTAAATTTCATAGAAATTGGCAAAAGGAAAAATTATTATAAAGATCAAGATGCAATTCTTATGAAATTAGATATTTGAAATATATTTTTATACAGTTGGCTCATTTTCCAATGGCACAACTCTAATAGTATATCCCATAGGATATAATAATTTAATTAAAGTTGATGTTCTAGGAGAAGATAAACCTTTTTCTAGTCTTGCTATTGAAGGTTGCTTAATACCCGTCTTATTACTTAAATCTCTTTGAGATAATTGTGATTTTTTTCTTGCTTGTATAGTTGCTTCAATAATATCTTCTTCAAGTTGAATTTCAGCCATTTGTTCTGGAGAAATATTTAATTTTGATTTTACTTCACTCCATGTTAATTCTTTTTTATTCATCTTCTTTACTCCTTTTTTATATTCTTCAAATAATATCTTTGCTTTTATTAATTCACGTCTTGGCATTTGTCACATCCTTAATGTTATATTAATGATAACATATTAGTTATCATCTTGTCAACTATATTTTTTAATTTTGGAATTTTATGTATGGCATGCATTTCATACATTTGTGACTTTTTACTTCAAAGATTTGTGGCATTTCATTTCAAAGATTTGTGGTATTTTACTTCAAACATTTGTGATATTTTACATATTCGTATCTTTTTATTTCATTAAATTGTAATATTTTAGCTCAACTAATAGCGTTCTATGTTTCCATTAAATTGCCCTTTTCGCAAAATGTAGATTTTCTTCAAAGTTTGTTCTATTTTTAAACTTATCAGTAAAGCTTTGTAAATCAATACAAATTAAGTTTTTAACATTTTAATTTTTTAAAAATTAAATTTTTATATTATTAGTATGGTGATTGATTTCATTTATACACCATACAAAAGAAAAGAAAGGATGAATTATTATGAAAAAATCATTAACAATTTTAACAATCGCTATTTTAGCAATAGTAGCATTCACAAGTTGTGTAAGTGCTGCTGAAGTTAAAGTACAACCAGAGACAACTCAAAAGATCACAAAAGGTGATGTTGTTGAAGTTACAGTAAACACTGTTCCTGGTCAAGGAATTGGTTTCTTCATGGATTATGACAAAACAAACTTTAAGTGTGTATCTGAATCAACAGATACTATGATAGTAACAGTAGGTCCAGCAAGTAGACCTGACTCAGTAAAAGTTGCAAGTTTTAAATTAAGCGGAACAATGAGTAGTGTTACATTAAAATTTGAAGCATTAAATGATATTGTAGTTCCAGCAGGTGAACAAAATAAAGTTTTATCATTCGATGTTGTTGATCTAGAAGTATCTGAAGCTACACAAGCAGAAGCTACAGAAGCTACAGGAACATTAACAGTTACTGCAACAACTCCAGGCTCAACAGAAGGAGAAGGAACTGGTTCAGGAAACACAGGCGCTGGAAATGGTGGCTCTGGATCATCAGAATCAGAGGTTCCAGTTAACAAAAAAGGAGAGACAATTACTGAAATAGATAATGCAGGAACACCAGTTTTTGCTGGGGTAATTGCTTTAATAGTTATAGCTGGAGCAGTTTTAGTAATAAAAAACAGAAAATAATTAATATAAAAATAAAATAGTTATTTCATTTAGCAAGAAAGTACATTTCAAAAAGAATGTACTTTCTTACACAAAATAATATAAAATTTATACTTTTAGGAGGAATGAAAAGTGAAAAATTTTAAATTTTTATCAGCATTAGCTTTAACAGGTATGCTTACAACAGGTATTATTGGAACTTCATTAGCTGCAAATGACACAAAATTAATTGGCGAATTTAAACCAAATACACTTGGTCATGCAGGAAATGAAACAGTTGTAGCATATTTACCAACAAACTATGCAGATGTATTAACAGTTAGCGAAATGCAAGCTAATTATTCAAACATCTATGTAAATGGAACATTAGCAACAGGAGATACAGAAGTTCACACAGGAGATCACTTTAAACAAGGTGCATCAGGAACTGAAAAAGGTGTTGTAGTTTATGGTGATGTTGATGGTAAAGGTAAAGTTAATATCAATGATGTTACATTAGCTGCTAAAATATTTGCTGAAGATGCAAAAACATTAAGTGAAGTATCTAATTTACAAATAGAAGCCGCTGATGTAGTAAATGATGAAAAAATATCTATGAGTGACGTTACAAGATTAGCAAGATTTTATGCTGAAGAACAAGGATTACAAGTAATTGACAAAGAACCAGAAGTACAAAAACCAGTTACTGAAGATAAATATACAATTAGTATAAGTGAAAAATATATTAACAATGTAAATATTAAAGACAATGGTCAACAACCTAATACTGCTGTTAAAGCTACAATAAAACCAGTTACAGGTGGAGGAATATCAAAGGAAGATTCTGAACTTACAAATGTTAAATTAGCAATTATCGATGAAGAAAAAAATATAATAAAAACACTAGCAGATCATGTTGCTTTAACACAAAATATGACAGAAATTTCTGAAGAGTTAGACCTTACTCAAACAAGTACTTTACCAGATGGAAATATTACTATTGCTCTAGTTTCTGGTGATGACGCAGAGTATACAACATTTACAATATTAGGAACTACAACAATTGAAAAACATACTAAGGAACCAACAGCTGTAGATGTTAAATTTGTACGTAATGACACACATGACGCAACAGTATCATTAACAGGATTTGGAAGTGATGGAAAAGTTGTAGAAATGTATTATGAATTTAATACAGTTGCACAAAAGGGAAGTATATCAGCTCCAACAGTTTCTTCAAAATCTATAAAACTTAATGATAATAAATTATCTAATGTATCATTCCCAGAAAACCTTGCATATGATACAGCTTATGTTGTTAAATTTATTGTAAAAGATGAATTTGGAAGTGTTTCAGCGAGTCCTGTAGAATCAGTTATTGCAAAATCTAAATCTACATCACCTGAACCAGATGTTGTAAAAGAAAAAATTGTTTCTCCAATATTAGCATCTTCGAGCGATATAAGTTTTACATGGGAAAAACCAGATGAGGCTTCATCATCTAATTTTGGAGGTTATGAAGTAACTTTATATAAAGATGGAAAAATGGTAAAACAAGAACCTGCTTCTAGTGCAACATATGCTCTTCCAATTTCTGCTGGAAAAATTGAACCAGGAGAATACTATATTACAGTTAGAGTCAAAGGTTCAACTGATGGAGAAAAAATAGATTCTTTAAATGCTGTTCAATCTGAAACAGTAAAAGTAGAGCAATTAAAAGCAGTTTCTAATATAACTATAGGTCCTGATACTGAAAATTCTGGTAAAGCAAAAATATCTTGGGAAAGCGATTATATTGCTACTACTGATGAAAGCAATATTAAAGGATATATGGTTGAATTAGGAACTTATACAGGTGCTGACGAAGATAAAGCTACAGATGGATATCACTACACTGTTCTAAACACAAGTAATACAACACCAATTACTAATAAATATTTAGACAATATTACCATAACAAGCAATAAGCTTTACAAAGCTAGGGTAACTGTTATTGCAAAAGGTACACAAGTAGCACAAGTAGATTCTGCTCCTGAAGTTTCAAAAGAAGACTTTTTAAATATAGATGCTGATTTAATTACGGTTGATGCAAGTAAAACGACAACAAATTCTATAACTTTAAAAATAAATACAGAAGCACTAGATTTTAAAAATCAAGATATAGTATATGATGTTGAAGTATATAAAGAATATACTGAACAAGGTTACGAAGGAACAGTACCAAAATTACAAACACCAATTAGAGAAAATGTTAATATTGAAAAAGCAACAGATGGTAGTGAATATATTGTAATAAAAGATTTAACAAACCCTGGAAATTATCAATTTAAATTAGTTGTTCATGTTGGAAATCATAAAGGAACATCAAAATTGATTGGTGGTGGAGAAGCTAATAATGAGTATGTTACTTTAAAAATGGCTGCTCCAGAAATTACAGGACTAAAAGTTTCTACTGAAGCTGGAATTGGAAATATTGTAATAAATAAAACATCAGGAAAAGAATCTTTAAATATAAATAATGTAGAATATGTTAAAGGTTCAAATAATTTCGATGATTATTATCCAAGTACTCTTTTAAGTGAAGCTTACTCAATTTTAGATACAGCAGGATTGGAAAATGATGATGTTATTACACTGACAGAAGATAAACTAACTGTTTCATTACCAAACAGAGAAGGTGCTAGAACATTTAGTGTACCAAATAAGAAACTTGAGCTAATAGGAAATGCTGATTCAAAAGCAATTACTGTAGCATCAGGTAAAGCAACTGAAGTAATTTTAACAAGAAATTCAAGTGTAAGCGCTGATAAATATGCAGTATTCAATGTTGCAGGAATTAATTCTTCTATAAATGTAACATTAAACGATAAAGTTGAAATTACAAATATGACAAGCGGAAATGCAACTATAGCTAAAAATGCAAATGTATTAATAAATGATGTAAAAGTAAATGCATCAGAAGGTTTAAAATTAAACTTAACAACTGCTAAAACATTTAATATTGAACCATCTGCAAAAGGAATTAAAAATGTAATTAACTTTAATAATGAAACAACTGATGCTATCATTATTCACTTTAATGCAGATGCAACAGCAGGTGAAGATCAATTAGGATCTCTTACAATTAATTCAAATGCAGACGTAACTGTTACTGCTGAAACAACTTCATATATTGAAGCAGATATTACAATTACTACAACAAACGGAAATGTTACTGTTTCAGATGGACAATTAGCAGGAACTAAAGACATTACAGTTTCACAATCTACAGGAGCACATACTATAGTAGGTAGAAGTTCATTTGATGCTGAAAAACTAGATGCATTATTAAGTGCTGTAACTGATTTAACTGAATCAGGAGAAGGAATTGAAATTAAAAATTATAGCGAGATAAAAGATAAAATAATTGCTGATGGTGATAATGAAATTACAGGTCTTACTGCTGAAAATGTAGATGACTTTATAGCATTTATTGATTCTTTTGGAACAGAACTTCAAACATTAGAAACTAAGGCTAAAGTACAAGTTAATTCATCAACTAAGGTAGTTACAATTACATTACCAAGTGGTGTTGCCGTTTCTGCAACTTCAATTAAAGGTCTTAAATAAAATGTTATCAATATAGATTATTTAGCATTTAAAAAAATATAGAGGAAGAAAACCTTCAAGGTTTTCTTCCTTTATATTACGCGAGAAACCATTAAGGTTTCTCGGGGTTAAAACCACGTGCTATGCACGTGAGGACATAAGAGGCTAAGCCGATAAGTGACAAATAGACAAAAAAACTCCCATCTGGTATGATAAGAGTAGTTTCGCAGACTGCTCAAATAAAAACCAGAAAGGAGATGTCCAATATGGACGATAATAGTATATCACATACCAGATGGAATTGCACGTATCATATAATATTTATACCAAAATATAGAAGAAAGGCAATATATGGAAAGCTCAGAAGTGACATAGGACAAATACTAAGGCAATTATGCGGGTACAAAGATGTAGAGATAGTAGAAGCAAACGCATGTAGTGATCATATACATATGCTAGTAAAAATACCACCGAAAATGTCAGTATCCAGTTTTATGGGATATTTAAAAGGAAAAAGTAGTTTGATGATATTTGATAAACATGCAAATTTAAAATATAAGTATGGGAACAGACATTTTTGGGCAAAAGGATATTATGTAAGCACAGTTGGATTGAATAAAGCAACGATAAAAAAATACATACAAGAACAAGAAACAGAAGATAAAATGGATGATAAGAATAGTATAAAAGAATTTGAGGACCCTTTTAAGGGTCGCTAGAGAGTTGTGAGCAGTTGGCGAAACAGCGTGCACTTTGAGGTGCCGCTGGCAACAGACCCTTATAGGGTCAAAGCAAAACCTCACGTTTTACGTGAGGCTGCTATTAACTTTTTTATATTATAATCTTTAATTTTAAATTCCTATTAACGATAAATTACACATTTTTTACAATATTTTTAAACTTTTTTACACATTTTTTGCAGTTTTCATTTTAAATAAAAACCTCAGTAACTTAATACTGAGGCTTTTTCAATTAATTTTTAGGTAAATCTATTTCTATTTTTCTATCTTCTTTTAAATCAATTTTTGAATACTTCACATTACATTCATCAAATAATCGCCTTGAAGCAATCCAATTATCTTGCATAGCATATTTATCAGATAAATAAATTACTTCCTTTATTCCTGATTGTATGATCATTTTAGCACATTCATTACAAGGAAACAAATCAACAAATATTTTTGCGTTTTCTAAATCTTTTTTACTTCCTCTATAATTTAAAATCGCATTCATTTCTGCATGGCATACATAAGGGTATTTTGTATCTAAATTTTCTCCTTCTCTTGCCCAAGGAAATTTTTCATCACTAAATCCATTTGGAGCACCATTATATCCAATAGATAATATTCTATTATCTTCACTTACTATACAAGCTCCAACTTGTGTTGAAGGGTCTTTACTTCTCATTGCAGAAAGCTTTGCTATTGCCATAAAATACTCATCCCATGATAAATAATCTTTTCTTTTTTCTACTTTCATTTCTACTACCACTCTTTCTTCATATATTTCTAATATTCAAACCACTCTAATTCCCAATCTGAAATAATAACTGTATCTCCTTCTTTTATTCCTAATTCTTTTAGTTTGTCATCAATCCCCATGTTTTTAAGTGTTTTTTGTAAATAGTAGAGTGATTCATTGTCTTCAATATTAACTCGTCCCATAAGTCTATCTACCGCTCTTCCTGATACAATAAATATACCATCTTCTTCTTTAGCAGTCCACTGTTTATCATCTTCTTCTAAGGTATAGATTACTCTTTCTTCAGTTTCTATTAATTCTTCTTTAGGAAGTGTTTTTAATACTTCTGCTACATGGTCAATTAATTCTGGTATTCCTTGTTTTGTAGCATTTGATATTTTAAATAATTCCAAATTTTCTTTTTTAGCTAGATCTTCTACTTGTTTTAAATAAGTATCATCTTGCATTACATCTAATTTATTTGCAACAATAATTTGTTTTCTTGTGCTTAGTTTTTCACTATATTTTTTAAGTTCTTCATTAATTGCATAAAAATCTTCTACAGGGTTTCTTCCTTCTTGACCTGATATATCCAAGAAATGAAGTAAAAGTCTTGTTCTTTCAACATGGCGTAAAAATTGAATTCCAAGGCCAACACCTTCACTCGCTCCTTCAATAATACCTGGTATGTCTGCAATTACAAATCCATCTCCATTTTTAGTTTTTACAACTCCTAGATTTGGTTCTAATGTTGTAAAATGATAATTTGCAATTTTAGGTTTAGCATCTGTTACTGTTGCTAAAAATGTTGATTTACCAACATTAGGAAAGCCAAGTAGTCCAACATCTGCAAGTAATTTTAGTTCTAATATAACTTCTTTTTCTTCGCCTTTATCTCCATCTTCCGAAAATCTTGGTGCTTGTCTTGTTGGTGTTGCAAAATGTGAATTACCACGACCACCACGTCCACCTTTTAGGACTAATTCTACTTGATTAGGCTTAGATAAATCTGCAACTATTTTACCGTGTTGTAGCATCTTTTATAACAGTTCCAATTGGTACTTTAATATATAAATCATCACCATATTTACCATTGCAACGATTACCGACTTCCATTTTCACCATTTTTTGCTTTAAATTTTTTATTATATCTGAAATCAATTAAAGTATTCTTATCTTTATCTACTTGGAAATATATATCTCCACCTTTTCCGCCATCTCCACCATCTGGTCCTCCTGCTGCTACATATTTTTCACGTCTAAAGGTTGCTGCTCCGTTTCCGCCATCTCCAGATTTAATTATAATTTTCGTATAATCAGTAAACATGTTACCTCCTTATTCAAAATAATCTAATTTCATAGCTTTTTTTACTTTTTTCATAGTTTGTTTTGCAACTTCTTGTGCCTTTTTAGTTCCATCTAATAAAATTTTATCTACTTCTTCTGGATGTGCTTCATAATATGCTCTTTTTTCTCTAATTGGCGCAAGAAAATCTATAATATTTTTAGCTAATTGCTTTTTACATGCAACACAACCACGTTTTCCTGCTTTACATTCTTCACATACTGTTTTTACATCTTCTTTATTAGTAAATAGGTTATGATAGTATGCAACCATACATATATCAGGATTGCCTAAATCATCCTTTTTTATTCTATTTGGATCTGTTACTGCATTCATTACTTTTTTAGTTATTTCTTCTTCGCTATCTGATAAATAAATAGCATTTCCAAGAGATTTACCCATTTTATCATTTCCGTCTAATCCTTTAATTCTTTTATTACTTGATAACACAGCTTGTGGTTCTATTAAAACTTCTCCATATATTGAATTAAATTTTCTTACAATTTCTCTACATTGTTCAATTAATGGTTGTTGATCTTCTCCAACAGGAACTAAACTTCCTTCAAAGGCAGTTATATCTGCTGCTTGACTTACAGGATATCCTAAAAAACCATAAGTTACACTTTCGCCAAACAATTCTTTCTTTTGAGCAATTTCAGTTTTTACAGTAGGGTTTCTTTGTAGTCTTGAAATTGTAACTAAATTAGAATAGAAAACAGTTAATTCAGCAACTTCCGGTATCATAGATTGAATATATATTGTAGTTTTATTGGGGTCAATTCCACAAGATAGATAATCTATTGCAACTTCTCTTACATTTTTTCTTACTTTTTCTGGATTGTTGAAATTATCTGTTAATGCTTGAACATCAGCAATTAATATATATGGGTCATAATCTCCATCTTCTTGGAATTCTAATCTTTTCATTATAGATCCAAAGTAATGACCTATATGTAATCTCCCAGTTGGTCTATCTCCTGTTAAAATTCTTTTTTTAGGCATAATTATCAACTCCTATCTTATTTTATTAAAAATGCCGCATATAGTGGTATAGATTTAATATTATTATTAAATCCAAAATTTTTTGATGAAATTCTAATTGAATATTTTGGATTATATTTATCCATGTATATTTTCATACTTTTTGATTTTGTATTGTCTTTAGCTTTTACTTCTATTGGGATTATTCCATCTTCATTATATAACAAGAAATCTATTTCTGCTGTATTATTTGATTTCCAATAATGTAATGAAAGTCCATTAGC
Organism: uncultured Clostridia bacterium; assembly: GCA_947594095.1. The sequence continues at coordinate 10,566 of CANQEA010000021.1, forward strand.
TATAAATGTTTGTGCAATGTAATTTTCAGCAATAGCACCTTTAAACATAAAATTATTATCTAATAATATATCAGAAAAATTTATGTCTAACAGAGAGGACAATAATCCAACATCATTTAAGTATAATTTAAAATAATCTTTTTGTTCATAGACTTTTAAAGGTGGCTCTATTTTATTTACTAAAAAACATTGTAATATCATTTCACTAGATTTTAACCAATCTATGGCATTTTCAAATCCTCTTTTATTTGCAGTAGGTTCTATATCTTTATATTGAAATTTTTTGTTTTCTTTTGCAAGTGCTGATGGAATCGAATTGTATAGTTTTTCTATTTTTATTGATTCTGCATTATTTGCTGTATATTTATTCATATCAGCTAAATACGAAGTTATAATGTTTTTTGTGATTTTTTTATCCCATAATAATATTTCTTCATTGACGTCTATATATGCCTGTATTGCAGCAGGCATTCCTCCAATACATAAATAAGTTCTGTATAAATCTAGTAATTTTTCATGTATGCTTATTTCTTCAAGATTATTGTAACATCTTTTTATTTCATCAACCCACATTTGCCTATCTAAAGCAATTAAAAATTCTTCAAAATCCATTGGGTGCATATACTCAATTTGGACTTTACCAACAGGAAAAGAAGATTGAAATCTATGGATTTTTACCCCAAGTAAACTTCCTGCACATATTACTTTATATGGCTTAGAACTTTCGCAAAATTGTTTAAGTGCACTTATTGCAGCTTCAGATTCTTGAATTTCATCAAAAAATATTATTGTTCTTTCTGGGTCAATTTTTTTATTTAAGTCTAGCTCTATTTTTTTTATTTTTGTTTCAAATTCTGTTTTTTCTTCAAAGATATCTATAAAATTTGGTTTTTCCATAAAATTAATATATATATAATCTTCGAATTCATTTTTACAAAATTCATTTATGATATATGTTTTTCCAATTTGTCTAGCCCCAATAACCATTAATGGCATTTGAATATTACTTTCTTTCCATTTTTTTAATATTTCATAAAACTTTCTTTTCACCTTAACATCACAATCCTTTTTAATCACTGTGTTTTATATTTATTATAGTATTATGATACTACTTTTATTACAAAAAGTCAAATATTTTACATATTTTTTATAGGAATATTGAAATAAAATTGCATCTTTTTCATAGGAATAATTTTGTTAGTTTACATGTTTTTAATAGAAATATTATACTGCTATTCGCAAACTGTAGATTTTATGCAAAGTAAACAAAAAGATGTTTAGTAAAAAAGTGCAAAGCAAATCAAACAAAAATCAAGTTTTTAACATTTTAATTTTTTAAAAATTAAATTTTTATATTATTAGTATGGTGATTGATTTCATTCATACACCATACAAAAGAAAAGAAAGGATGAATTATTATGAAAAAATCATTAACAATTTTAACAATACTAGCAATTATGTTAGTAGCAATGGTGGGAAGTGTTAGTGCAGCATCAATGAGTGCTAGTAACACAAAAGTAAATGCAGGAGATACTGTGACAGTAACAGTAACATTTGATAAAGCAATAAGAGCTTTAGAAATGGATTTGACATATGATACAAGTTTATTTAAATATGAATCAGCAAGTTTAGGAGATTTAGGTGGAACACCAAAAGACAATGGTGGAACAATCCATATAGCAAAATTTGGTCAAGATGGAGCTTCTACACAAACAGTAACATATACATTTAAAGCTTTAACAACAGCAGGAATAGGAAGCTTTGCAGTAAATGCTGACACATTAGTAACAGACATAAATGATACAGCACCAGCTGCTACTTCAGTTGAAGTTGTAGTTTCAACACCAGATTCTGATCCAACACCAGATCCTGATCCAACTAAAAATGAAACAAAAAATGAAACACCAGTTGACAAAAAAGGAAATCCAATTACTGAAATAACAAAAGCTGGAACACCAGTTTTTGCAGGAGCAATTGCATTAATAATTGTTGCAGGAGCTGTTTTAGTAATTAAAAATAGAAAATAATAGATAAAAATATTAATAAATCAAAAAAACTTAAATAGTTATTTCATTTAGCAAGAAAGTACATTTTAAGATAAATGTACTTTCTTACACAAAATATAAAATAAAATTTATACTTTTAGGAGGAATGAAAAAGTGAAAAATTTTAAATTTTTATCAGCATTAGCCTTAACAGGAATGCTATCAACAAGTATTATTGGTACTTCACTTGCAGCAACAGATGCAAAAACAACACCATGTGGAGTATTTGATGATTTAGTAGCAGGAACAGAAAAAGTTGTACCATTTGTATTAGCTAATAGAAATGATATAGTAACAATGAAAGATGTTAAAGACAGTGGTAAATTTATTAATGTTTCATCAAATGTATCTGATACAGAAGCAATAGGAACAGGTGATACATTTACAGCAGACGCAAAAACACATACAGTAGTTGTATATGGAGATGTTAACAAAGACGGTAAAGTAAATATTCTAGATGCATTAGCAATAGAAGATTCAAGAAATGGTGGACCAGCATTAGATGCATTACAATCAGAAACAGCTAATGTAGTACGTGCAGATGGTTCAAAAGTAAATATAATTGATGCATTGCATATTGAACAATATAGAAATAATGAAACAGAAATTATTATTGATCAAACACCAGATGAAGAACAAAAACAACAAGGTAATATTATAATAACGCCAAAAGATAAATATGTTAATACTCAAAATCAATCAAAGTTTCCTATTACACTAAACATAAAAGAACAATTACAAAAAGAAATTAAAGCAAATTTCTATCGAGTTGACGATGAAGGAAAAACAGTTAATCAGAAATTAGGAAATACTATTACAATTCCAGCTGGTACTAGTTTTTTAGACAAAGAAATTAATTTAAATTCTTATGTACCTCAAGGAACAAGTGTAATTAGATTATTATCTGATCCAGATGGCGAATTATTAGCAGAATTTACTGTTGAAAAACATACAACAGAAGTTAATGCTGCACAAATTATTGGAATTAGAACATTCAGACCAGGTGAAAATACAGGGACTGTTTCATTCCAAGTTATACCAGGTGAAAGCAAAATAACAAAAGCTTATTATGTAACAAGAGAATATCAAGATGCATCAGCTGGCACATCTGGTAATACTACAATAAATAAAAGTAGCTTTGACTTTACAAAAGAAGTTCCATACTTAACTGTTGAGAACAATAAAGTAGAAGATGCTGAAATTTCTGTAGAAAAAGGTAAAGCATATGATGTATTCTTTGTATTAGAAGATGAATATGGAAGTATATCTAGTCAACTTTGTAATAAAGCTTCAAGTAGTTCTGATGCTAAAGTTGCAAAAGCTATTATACCTATAGATCCAGAATCAGGTGCAACATCAAATGCAAAAACAATTATAAGTGCTTTAATGCCTGATTTTAAAACTAATACTGCATTATCAGCTGCAAAAGTAACATGGACATATGAGGCATCAGCTTCAATTAGTTCTTCAGATAAATATGTAGTAATATTATACAAAGATGATGAACCAATAGCACAAAAAGAATTAACTAGTCTTTCATCAGCAGAATTTGAACTTAGTCAATTTGGTATTAGCTCACTTGGCAAAGGTACATATAAAGTAGGAATAATTGCTAAAGGTGATTCAAAAACATTTGATGCTCCAGAATTTATTACAACAAATTCTCAAACTGTAGTTGAACTAAACCCAGTTGAAAATATAAATTACGAAGTAGATGAAAACAATGATGCTTACTTATCTTGGGATAGTGAATATAACGAATTATCAGCTGATGTAGCTAATTTCAATGTAAATTTAGGTGCATATTCTAGTGGAAAATATACTTCATTTGCAACAAATGCTGGAAGCACAATTGAGAAAAGACAAAAACTTTCAAGTATGGCTACAGCTACTTTATACAAAGCTCAAGTAACAGTTAAAAGAGCAAATCCTAACTTAGCAGAAATAGATTCTGTACCAACTGTTTCAGAAAAAGAATTCTTTAAAGTTGAAACACCAACTGTTTCTTCAAGAAAAGAAAATGAAGTGACATTTAAAATTGGAACTCCTAGTTCAAAAGTAAATGTTTCAGGATTAGATACAACTTATGCAGTAGAATTATATACAAAGAATGAAGATTCTTCATATACTCAAGTAGGTAATGTTCAAGAAATAGGAAAAATTGATACAACTACTGGAGAGTTTAAAGTAACAGGTTTACAAGTTGGTCAAAAATATGCAATTAGATTAGTTGCTACTGTTAAGGGAGTTGATGGCAATGTTACAAGCAAGACAGGATATATACCTGTTGATTCAACATTAGCAGATGCAGTATCAATTGTTAACAAGACTAAAGTTACTTTATCTACAAGTAAAACTAGAGCTGGAAAAGATGAAATTGGTGTTTTAACTACTAGCGATGGAATTAGTGTGGATGGTATAGCATATAAAACTACTGACTATCCAGAAGTTACAAAAGTAATTAATATATTAAATGCAATCAAAGATACTGATGTAATTACATATTCAACTGGTGAATTAACAATTAAAATTCCTGATGATGCTAAAACCGAAACGAGAGCTTTAGCTGCAACTGTTGAGAATATGAATGTAAACATTACTGGTGGAAGACATCCACAAACAATAACAACTACTGAAGCCAATAAGCCTACTAAAGTTACTTTAACTGGTGGTGAAGGTACATTTACAGTTAATGACCTTTATGCAGGTGAATTAGTTGTAAATGGTGGAACAAAAATTGAAACAGCAACACCAGATACAAATGGTAAAGAAATCACAATTCCAAATGGAACAGTGACTTATAATTCAACACTTAAAGCAACAACAACAGAAGAAACAAAATTAAAGCTAAAAACTCCTGCAAGTGCTGTAAGTGAAGTTGAAATAACAGCAAATGGTAGTACATCCGATGCTATCACATTAGATACTACAAATGCAACATACGGAATGACTGTAACATATAAAACAGGATTAAACGAACAAAATAAAGCTATAAAAACACAAGGAGGACAATTAACTATAAATGCTACTAAAGGAAATATTACTGTTGTTGCAACTGATATGGACTCTGTAACCTCTTCAATTAGTGCTACAACTACAGATGGAAATGTAGACATAGATGATGCTAAATTAAAATCAGGAAAACAAGAAGTTACTATAACAAATTCAGATACAACAGAACATACTGTAAATGCTTATCTTTCTGATGTACCATATACAATCTCTACTGCAATAGATATTAAAGAATATAAAGAAAATGAGATTGATTCAATAAAATCTAAAGTAAGTAATGTAGAGTTAACAAGCAAAAATCTAGCAGATTTCAATAACTTCTTAAAGAGCTTTGGACTAACATATAATGAAGCAGTTTCAGAAGATTCTAAAGCTATAGGTGGAGCGACTATAAAAACAAATGCTGACAATGGAACAGTTGAAATTAAATTTAATAACAAAACAACTGGAAAAACAGATGTAAATCCAAGAGCTGTAACAATTACAGGATTAAGATCATAATTATTGTTTTCAATTTCATAATGTTAAATTTATAGTATAGTTTTTAAAAAAGAAACAAAAAAAATATCGGAAAGTTTATACAAACTTTCCGATATTTTTAACGTTAACTAATTATTTTTGTAGTCCTGTAATTGTTACATAGTCTGCATCTGTTTTACCTGCTGGTACTGTTGCTTTGCTAAATGTAATCGTTACTTTTCCGCTTTCATTATCTGTTTGTATTTTTGCTCCTCCAATTCCACTAACAGTTTTCTCTATAGGATCTGTAATATCTACTCCAAAAGTCTTTATGAAGGTATTGAACTCAGCTAAGTTATCTTCTGTTACTGCAGGTTCTACAGAAGAAAGATCTCCTAAATCGTCTACAGTATATTCTTTAACTTCTATCGCAGTTCCTATTTTAAAAGGAATTGTATCAGCTAATGCTGTTACAGTTTTTTGTCCACTTGTATTTTTAAATGTTACAGATTGACTTCCTTTTAAGTTAGCATCACTTAAATCTACATTACCATCTGTTGATTTAACTGTTATATCTGTAGTAACATCTGTCATATCTTCAGAGGCTTTTACCGTAGCTCCAGCTGCTGTAATGTAAAGGCTTCCAGCTATTTCTGTAATATCTTCACCTTCAGCGTCAGTTCCTTTATCTAGTGTAACTTTTAATGGGATTGTTGATGTAGAATTTAATTTAACAGCACTATCACTTCCGGCTTTTACATTTACGTTATCTTTATCTGTAAGTGTTAATTCTGTTTCTGCATCAACGCCAGCTGTTAATGTTGCATTATATGTGATTTGTCCGTTTGGAATAACAACATCTTTTGTAGTAGCTGATGATATTTTTGTTCCATCATTTACTACTATTCTTTTTGCATTAAGTTCTGTTATTGTAAATGTTCCTTCTCCACCAGTTAAAGTAACTTCTGCTACTTCTCCTGTACTACTTGTTGATGTAAGAGTTTTACCATTAGCATTTCCTATGATACTAACTTTTTTATCTTTTAATGCTGTTCCAAATTCTCTTTTAGCATTTTCACCATTTAATGTAATTTCTATTTTTGTATTTGTATAAGTTAGTAAGTCACCATCTTTTAATGTTTCTACTAAATTTTTAATATCTGTTACGTCCTCAGTATATTCTTTACCATCAACACTAATTCCGCTATCAGTTTTTGCTATTTCATTTTCACCTGTTCTAGCACCTGATTCTAATGTAACTACTTTTTTATTTGTTATATCTAATTGATCGAATAACGTTCCACTAATTGGTACATATTCAGATTTGCTTGTTATTCCATCAACTGTAGCAACTAATTTAATTGCATAGTTTGCTGATTTATCAGCTAATCCCGTTACTTTAAATGATCCATCTTCAGCAATTTCGACATTTTGTGTTCCAACTTTTGAATATTGAGCTGCAGATAATCCATTTCCTGTAACTGTATATAATTCTACTGAATATTTAGCATCTTTTTCAGAAACTTTAATTTTGTCATCTGGTATACTTAAAGTTGCTTCAGAGTCTATTTTTTCTTCAACTGTTACCTCAGGAACAGTAAAGAATGCTTTCTCAGAAACTGTTGGTTTTGAATTTATTTTTCCTAAAGTTTCTTCTGGTCTTTCAACTGTTACTCTTGCTTTATATAAAGTAGAAGCATCTTTGCTATTTAGTACATCTGACCATGTTTTATTAAGTGTTGAATCTCCTGCTGATACATAATCTTTATAATCTTCTTCATCAGTATCATAAGGAGCTACTTCAACGCTAAATCCTTTTACTTCTGATGAAAGTTCATTATAATCACTTTCCCATGATAAATCTACAACTGATGTATCTTCATCTTGAGTAAATTTAACATTTGTAACCGCAGTTAAATCTTCTACAGTTTGCTCGTTAGTAGCTTTAACTTCTGGTGCATCAGTAGTTTCTGTATCACCTTTTGCTATAACACCTACTGTATACTTAGCACCTACTTCAAGTGGAGTTTCTATACCAAAATCTGATAATTTTAATTCAGTTGTATCAGCTTCTGTTGTAGCTGTTGCTATTGCTTCTCCATCTTTATATAATGTAACTAAATATGTAGTTGTACTTGTATTGTCTACTTCTGGATCTACCGGTGTAGCATCCCATGTTACTTTTGCATTTTCTGTTGTAGTTTCTGTTGTGAAATCTGGCATTTTTACATTAGTAACGTTTGGAGCATTTTTTGCAGCCGTATCTTTAGGAATTATTCCATAAACTTTAGAATCATCTTCAGAATCTTCTGCCGCGTTGCAGACTGCTGTTCTGCTTCCATATTCATCTTCTAAAACGAAATAAACGTCATAAGCTTTATTAGCTACTAAATTAGTAACTGCTCCATCAGTTACTGTATTATCAGTAACTGTGAAAGATGGTGTATCTTCTGTAATTGATTCTTTTTTAACTTCACTAGCTTCAGAAGGATTCTCTTTAACTATATAATAAGCCTTCTCTATTTTACTTTCTCCAGGAATAACTTGGAAAGATACATAACCTGTATTTTCCCCCATACGAATTGTTCTTATAGCTGCAATTTTGGCATCTTCTATCTCTTCTGTATGTTTTTCAACAGTAAATTCAGCTAAAACCTCACCATCTGGTGTTGAAATTAATCTTAAAGTATTAGTTCCTTCATCTAAACCACTTAAACCTGTTAATTCAATATCTTGTGAAGTAGTATTTGCTTTAATAGTAATGTTAGTTTGTAGTGCTGGAGCTTTATTAGATCCATCTACTCCTACTAAATATAGAGAAGCTGTACGTTCTTCTGTTAAAACAGGATTCATTGTTACAGTTGCTGATGCACTACCAACGTTTTCAGTATTTATATATGGATCTGCCATTGTTACAGTGCAACTAGTTTCTACTTTTTCTTTCTCTGGTCTAGCATCTGGAATTGCTTTTCCTTGTGCTACATATAATTGAATATTTGTAGCATCTGTTGTTGTTAGTCCTGAACCT
>CANQEA010000022.1 GCA_947594095.1 uncultured Clostridia bacterium
AAAAAAGCCAATAATTAAGAGCTATCTCAAAACTAATGACCTTTATATGGAGCCACTTCTCAGATTCGAACTGAGGACCCCCGCATTACAAGGGAGATAGACTCTAATTTCAGTACACTTTTTATCATAGTTTTGTATGTGTTCTTGCAGCTATATTATAGCTTGCTTTCACATATTTTTCAACTGTTATTTTAAAAAAACCAAAATTTATTATAAATTATTATATGTTAGGAAAAATTATTATGAATTATTATAAGTTATTATTTTTAGAAATAATTGGGGAGTATTTTTAATTACAATCCAGTTGTTTCTTTTTTATATAATTTAAAGTTTCGGAGGGAAAAAATGATACAATTTATCATAGGTTTATTTGTTGGGGCTAATCTTAGTCTCTTTTTATATGCCTGCATTTTAGTAAGAGCAAAAGCAGATAAAAATATTAATGACAAGGAGGTATAGATGAATGAAGATAATAAAATTAGTTATTATGCTATTATACCAGCGACTGTAAGATATTCACAAGAATTAAAAGCAAATGAAAAATTGCTTTATGGTGAAATAACAGCCCTTTCAAATAAAAATGGATATTGTTATGCTCAAAATAGGTATTTTGCAAACTTATATGGTGTAAGTATAGAAACAGTAAGTCGATGGCTTTCGCATCTGCAGAAGTTAGGATTTATAAAAGTAGAAATAAAAAGAAATGAAAATAAAGAAATAATTGCTAGATATATTTACATTATAGACATACCCTATTGTCAAAAAGATCAATACCCCTATTGTCAAAAAAGTCAAGAGGGTATTGACGAAAAAGTCAAAGATAATATTATAAATAATAATAAAAAGATAGATGATTTATTTAATTTAGTAATAAATAAAAGTTTCAAAATCCAAAATGAATTTTACCAAATTATCGAACGACTAGAACTCAATTATAATCAGAATTTACTTGCACATATGAAACCAGAAAAAATTGTAATGTTAAAAAATATTATTTTTGTTTTATATGAATTATATTTAGAAAATTTCGGATTTATATTATCAAAGGCTAATAGAGATGATCTAATAGTTTTATACAATATATCAGTACAACACACACCTGAAGACTTGCTGAATTACTATAAAAGAGCAATTATAAACAAATATACAAATAATAGTGTAAGAAAGGGGGATACAAATGTTAAATGACTATATTAGCAATTTTGAAAGTATTTTATCTATCGCCCTTTTTGTAATTTTTAAAGTTACAATAATAGTATTTACTTTTTTACTTATATTTTCTTTAATTGCACTTGCAACAGGGTGTTTGATAAAATCACAAAAGATAAAATCAAAATTTTTGATAGCATCTCCAGTATTATTACTTGGAATTGTCTTTTTATTAATATTACCTATTATATTTATACGTTTTAAATATTAATAGATATAAAGTGTTTCCTAATACGATACCCTTCAAAAAAATCGTATAGGAGGTTGATAGTTATGAAATTAACTAAGAAAAAAGGAAAGATAATTAGTAAATTATCTACAATGGGAACAATATTAAGTCTACTTGCAATTAAATGTAATATGAGTTTAGCAGCAGATTCTGGAATAGGAACTGCAGAAGTACAAACTGCAACAGATAATATAAAAAGGGTTATAACAAGTATTGCAATGCCATTGCGGAGGTATTCTAATTTTTGCAAGTGTGGTTGTTGCAGCAATAAAAATGATTGCAAATGCTAATAATCCACAGAAAAGATCAGAAAGTATTGGAAGTTTAGCTTGGATTTGTGGTGGTGGAGTTGTACTTGGTGCATCTCTTATAATTGCAGGAATAATCATAAATATTGCAACTAACAATTCTGGTAGTTTATTAGGTAGTTAGGAGGCGATAATATGAGAGTTTTTAAAGTTCCTTTTGATATAAAAAGGGAAGAAAAGATATTTGGTGGATATTTAAGTTTAAGGCAAGTAATATATTTAATGCTTGCAGGAGCAAGTTTATCAATATTTGCAATTCCAATACCAATTGCAATAAAATTCTTACTGGTAATACCTATTTGTATATTCTTTTTACTTTGTGCATTTCTAAAAATTAATGAAAAGAACTTCGACAAGTTCTTTTTTTATGCAGTAAAATATCTATTTCGTAAAAAAGATTTTGTATATGAGAGGTGTTCAAAATGGTAATAATGAGTATATTTCTAGTTTTAACAGTTGTTTTTGTTATTGGAACTGTTATCTATGTGAATAAAAAGAAAAAAAATATAAATAACGATATTAAGCAAGCTCCTAAAACTAAGGAAAAAAACAAGGTAAAAAAGAAAAACAAAAAACAATTATCTGATATTTTAGATTTAAAAATCAAGGATAATATTATTTGTTTAGGCAATAGATATTCTAATGTAATAAGACTAGGAAATATTGATTACAATATGCTTTCAAATAGTGAGCAAGACTCGATAGAAAATATATTAATACAAACATCTTTAGCAATAGATTATCCAATTCAATTCTTTTCTACAACAGAATATATAGATACAAGTAAGGTTGTATCTTTAATTAAACAAAATAAAACAAGTAATTCGAATATCCAAGAATACAAGAAATACTTAATTAAATACTTAGAAGGATTAATGGAAAATAGGACTATTTCTGTTGTCAAAAACTATGCAGTAATTTCTTATGATGGGCTATATGAAAATGCAATAGAAGAATTAAACAGAAAATCCTTATCATTTAAGAGTAATTTGCTAAGAGCAAAAATAGTTTGTGAAGTATTAAATGAAGATGAGCTTTACAATTTAATATATAGAGAGCTAAATAAAAATGAAGCTCTAAATATAAATTCCTTAAAGAAAGGGGGAAAAAACTTATATGTTGGGAAAAAGCAAAAAACAAAATCAAAAAGAAATTGATATTTTCAATAACATACCAGGTATTATGGATTTACTATTACCAGATACTCTGCAAGAAAGAAAAGATTATCTTTGTTTAGGATACAACAAATATTCAAGAATTTTTGTTATGACAGTTTATCCTGAGCAAACTTGGGTAAGTTGGTTAGATGATTTATTCAACATTGGAGATATAAATATTTCTGTAAAAATTGAGCCATCAAGCAATGGAAATGTTATAAATCAACTAACAAAAAAGTTAGTTCAAAGTCAATCAGAATATGCAACATATTCAAAACAACGGAAATATTCTACATTTGCCCGAACTAGAAAAGCAAATAAGTGATTTAGAAGATTTAAGAATGCTTATACAAACTAATCAAGATAAATTATTTTTTGCTACTATATTTATCACTTTAAATGCAGAAAGTCTGGAAGAATTAAACGATAAGACAAAAATTTTAGAAAGCGAATTAAACAGAAAAACAGCTATGATCAGAACTCTAACCTTTAGGCAATTAGAAGGTTTAAAAACTATGCTTCCTGTTGGAGAAGTACCAATCCCAAATAATGAAAGAAATATGGTAGCAGGACGGCATTGCAACATTAATTCCAATTTCTAATCCTAATTTATCACATGACAGAGGTATTTTTGTAGGAAGAAATATGTTTACAAATGCACCTGTATATATCGATACATTTATAGGTCCTCCAACATTACCAAATCCACATGTATTTATCTGTGGTACAAGTGGTCGGAGGGAAAAGTGTAGCATTAAAAACACTAACTGCAAGAAATATTGCAACTACTGGGTGTGGTGCATTTTTCATTGATGTAGAACGGAGAATATACTGGTCTTACTCAAATGCTTGGTGGAAAAGTAATAAAAATAACACAAGGAGAAAGTGCTGGAATTAATCCTTTTGAATTAGAACCAGACACCAAAGGAAATAAACAATTTCTAAATATTTTAGACAAAGTTGCAGAAATAAGAGCTTTACTTGCAACAATCTGTAGGAACTATATGGGTAGAACTCTAAACGGAACAGAAATAACAGAAATAGAAGTTGTAGTAAATCAGTTATATGCTGAAAAACGGAATAACAAGCGATGTTAATTCACTTTTTGAACGCAAAGGTGGAAAACTAGATAATGGAAAATATGCAGTTGGTAAAATACCAAAGAAGATGCCAACTTTAAGTGATTTTCAAAAGAAATTAAAAAATAGAAATAATTGTAAGGAACTAGCTGAATTACTCGTCCCTTTTCTTCGTGGTAATTCTCTAGGTATTTTTGACTGTGAAAGTAAAATAACATCTGATGCAGAAATTATAAATTTTGATATGTCAGAAATAAAAGACGAATTTACAAAATTATATGCTTCTTTTGTTATTCTTACTTGGGTTTGGCAGAAATTTGTGCTTAAAAATAAAGATAAAAGAAAGATAATTGTTTGTGATGAAGCTTGGTTATTTTTGAAATATCAAGAATCAGCCGAATTCTTAGTAAATGTTGCACGTAGAGGTCGTAAATATAATGTACCTTTATTTATTCGGTAGTCAATTTATAGATGAATTTTTATCTTGTGAAGAACGGTAAAACAATAATAAATATATGTTCTACAAGATATTTATTTAAACAATCTCCTGGTTCTGTTGATGGTGTTGTAGATTTCTTTAATCTTTCTGAAGGTACAAAGAATTTTTTAACAACAGCAAGTCCTGGAGAATGTGTAATAAGTCTTAACAATAGTGTAACTGCAATCAAATTTGTAATTACCGACTATGAAAAGAAATTTGTATTTACTTAAAAATAAGTGCTTTCTATAAAATAATCTTTTGCCCTTTATAGGAGGCAATAAGTTGAAAAAATTACTGAAAAGTTTTGTAATAATAATATCAATTCTTTTTTTATTATCGCCTGTTTGTTTTGGTGCAGATAATATTGATTTAAAAGAACAAATAAAAAAAGAAGATGGATCTCTTTTTGAAAAAATAATTGCTGAATGTATCGGTGGTATTGCCCAAACTGTATTTGATTTTGCAACTGGTAAAGAAGCAAATGTCGGATTTAAAGATTATGATGCATTAATCTTTAATAACAATTCTGAAAGTGATTCTTTATCCCCTTTTACTGATGATTTGTGGAATAAAACAATGGGCTGGTATAACATTTTTGCCATTGCATCTGGAAGTCTTATTTTAATTGCAGTATTTATTCTTTCATATAAGATTATGTGTGCAGGTATGAATACCGCAAAGAAAAATGAAGCAAAAGAAAGTTTAATGCGATTGTGTTTTGGTGGAATTGCAATTGCTCTTGCACCAATTTTTATTAGATTTTTACTATTTATTAATAATAGTTTAGTACATTTGTTAGTAACAGCAAGTAATAGTGGGACATTAGAAGGCTCATTAGGAAACAGTATGCTAACTAGCATCAGAACAGGTAATGCCATAACAACAGCCTTAGTTATAGCAATGTTTATATATTTATTTGTAAAATTAAATATAAAATTTATTGTTAGACAATTTACAATTATTATTTTTACGATATTTACTCCTATTGCATGTGGGCTTTGGATAATAAATCGTAACGTAACTGCTGCATCAATTTGGGCTGGACAACTTATTATGAATATATTTATGCAATTTGTATATTGTTTCTTATTCCTGGTTTATCTTGTTTTCTTGCCATCTGGTGGAGGTTGGGCTGTAAGTTTAATATGGGCTATGATGATTTTACCTTTAGCAGATACAATAATGAATTGTTTCCAAAACCTAACGAGTAGAATTGCAGGTATGGATAACGAAATGATGGCAGGTAGAGTTATGGGAATGGGTGCAATGATTGGCTATGGTTTAGGAACTATAAAAGAACAGTTTAAATCTCCAAATACAAATACAAACTCAAACACAGGTACAGGAAGTTCTAACGATAACAATTCAGGTGGAGGATTTAAAGGTTTTGTAAACAGAGCTAAATCAGTTATAAATCCTAATATAACTTTAAGTGCAGAAAAAGATTACAACGGAAATATAAATCCTATAAGAACTGTTGTACCAAAAGAAGTGCAAAACAACAAAGTAGTTACAATTCCTACATCCAATGGAGAAAATAGAAATAATATGTCAAATGGTGTTCAAAATAGTAATACTACTACTAATAAATCAGTTGTTACAAAGGTTGCAAAAACTGGATATAATGCAACAAAAACATATCTTGGTGTTGGAGCAAGACTTGCTGAAGGAGATTTTAGTAAATCTTATAAAGAAAAGTCAAATAACAAAAATAGTGGTTTTCAAAATACCGCATATATAAATAACGTAAAAATGTCAAATGAAATACAGAAATTAGGTGATGAAAATGAGCCAAAAGAATAAAGCCAAAAACAAGGCAAAAAACAAATTTAAGAAAGTAGTATTTGCAGTAATACAGCCATTTTTACCATTTATCTTAATTATAGGCCTATTATTTTTTGCTATCTGTAGTTTAATTGATGCAATCTTCATACAAGAAGTTCAAAGCGATAGTAGTTCTATGTCAGAAGTTGAGCAAGCTCTAAGAACAAAATGTATAGAAAAAGCTGAAGAATTAAATACCTGCAACAACTATAAAGATGGAGAAAAAACAGAATATTTACTAGATATAGATAGTAGGGAAACTGATAAAGAAATTCAATGGTCGCATTTATATAGTATTATGGCATTTCATAATATGACATATGGCAGAGAACTAAACGAAGATTTGTTAAATGAAGTAGCAAAAAGTTTTGAAAGCACCTTTAAATATGAGAAAATAACTGTAAAAAATGAAACTAAATCAGTAAACGAAAATGGAGAAGAAACAACATCAAGCGATGAAGAAACTGCTTACATTTTAGTAGAAAGCGATACAATTATGGGACACTATAAGTATAATTATGAAGAAAAGACAATAGAAAAAGGCGATACAAAAACTACAAAAAAGGTATTTACAAATGAAGAATTAATTGGAGAAAAATACGAAAGATTAAAAAATTATTTAAAAAGCAAATTACATATTAGAGAAGATGACATTGAAACAGATGTGCAAATTATCATTCAAGCTGCAGATGGTTATTATGAAGGTAAAGAAAATACTGCATGGTTGCAAGAAAGTAGTAATCCAGACAATGTAATAACAGATGGTAAAGGGCTAGTTCCTAAACGGTATGTTCATATGGCCAATTCCTGGATATACAACTATAACATCACATTTTGGAATGAGAGTACATCCAATAACTCGGTGCATATAAATTACATAGTGGAACGGACGTATCTGCACCAATTGGAGCAAAGTTTGTTGCTATGGCAGATGGAACAGTTATAAATGCTAGTTATAATTCTGCATATGGAAATATGGTTATGATAGATCATCGGAGGTGGTATCGTAACTCTTTATGCTCATGGTAGCGAGATATTAACCAAAACTAATACTCGAGTTGAGCAAGGACAACCAGTTTTAAAAGTTGGCTCTACTCGGTTATTCTACAGGACCACATGCACATTTTGAAGTACGTATAAATGGAAGCTTCGCTAATCCTGAAGATTATTTTGAATAGGAGGAATTAAAAAAATGGTATTAATCTTTACAGATAATGAACAATTAGATAGAGATTTAGCTAAAAAAATTGAAGATAGTAGAATTGTATATTACCCAGATTATGTGTTAGAAGAACAGCAAGCGACAACTCTAATTGCTACTATCCAACCAAATAAATATAATTTCAAAGACTTTATGTTTAAAGTAAGACAAAAAAATATTCAAGTTATTCTCATTTTGGAAAATGAAAAAGTAAAAGAATTAAAAGATGCCTTAACTCTTGGAATTTATGACATTGTTTTTGATCCTTTTGACTTAGACGAGGTCTGTAACAAAATTACAAATCCGAATCCATTTTCTAAAGTTTCAAAATATATAAAAGATATTTTAGAACTAGAAACAAGCTAGTTCTATTATGTTTTTTAAAGTATGAGAAGGAGGTGATATAAAGAAAAAGTGAAAAATAGTAAAAACTTAATTGAAAAAATTATTATAGCTTTCTTTATAATAATTTTTATAACATCTATCTATTTTTTAGTAAAAAGTTATCTGGATTATAAAAAAATGAAAGATTCAATGGAAGAACTAAAAGAAGATGTTATTCAGGAAGATACTAAAGAAGAAACTTCATTAACTACACCTATTATAGATTGGGAAAAACTAAAAGCAATAAATGCAGATATTATAGGATGGATAAGAATTAATAATACTAATATAGATTATCCAATTTTGCATAGTAAAGATGACTTATATTATTTAAAACATAATTACATGAAAGAATATAATTCTAATGGCTCAATATTTACAATTAATGATTCGCCTTTTAAGGAAGAAGAAACAATAGTACATGGTCATAATATGAAAAATAATATAATGTTTGCAGAATTAAGCAAATATTTACAAGAGAATTTCTTTTATTCTAACAATACATTTGAAGTATATACTCCAGAATGTAATTATAAAGCAACAATATTTAGTGCTTATTCTATTGATGTAAATGTAGAAAAAAACAATATAAAGTCATTGAGTTTTGAAAAAGAAGTAGAATATTATATAAATCAAAGTAAATATCCTGCCTCTAATGTAAAAGATATAAATAAAATTATAAAATTATCTACTTGTTCATATTTGAACTCAAAACAAATACCGACAGAAAAAAGGTATTATATAATAGCAAAATTAGAAAATTTATAAATAAAAAAATGCTAAGAGCATTGATATAATAGGAAAAAATGATGAAAAAATTTTTTTTACTTCAACATTTTATAATCCTTTTAAATATGTTATCATTTTACAAGAGGTGATTAAAATGAAGAAGAAAATATGTATTTTAATAGGAATTTTGCTAATATTTATTGCTACAGTAATATGTTTGGGATTTTCTTTAAATAAAAATGAAGAATATCAAGAAGAAATAGAAAATATTAGCACAATTGAAAACCTAACACAAGAAGATAGCACAGAAGGAGATGATGAAGAAAATAAATTAAATGAAAACCAGGAAAGCGAGGTGGAAAATATATCAGAAAATATAGAATTACCAAAACAAGAAAAAACCATTGAAAAAAATATTACAATTCAAAAAACAAGCAATAATGGAAATAACACACAAAATAGTAATATACAAAATAATAACACAGAAAATAACAATAGCCCAAAGGTATTAAGCAACAGTAATATTAGTACATCAACAAAAAATGATAATCCTAATGTTACAGAGAGTAAAAGTACACAAACTACAAGCAAAAAGATAGATTTATCAAAATATGATTATTATGAAAAAAATCCAAATGGAAGTTATAAAGGTTTCATAGGGGATTCTTCAGAAATTAATAAATTGAAATCTTTAATAGATGAAAATCTTAAATTCTTTGGATATAAAAATATAAAAGTTGTAATAGATAAATCATTATCAAGAGATGGTACACCATATTTTACTGCAAATAATACAAATGTAAAAAATGCAATCTATAATTGTGAAGGTTTTAGTATATATTATTATGCAGTAAAAGAATATTCTATTTCAACTGAAGGTAAGGAATCATATTTTCAAACTAGGTCTTACATAAAAGTAAAGTAAAATAAAATTAATTAAATATAAAAATTAGAGACTGGATTACCAGTCTTTTTTTTAAGGAGGTAAAAAGATGAAAACAAAAATTAATAAGAAAATTATATCAATTTTGATTTTGATGATAACACTAATTTCAAATATAATTTCTATTTTTCCTATAAATAGTTTGGCAGTAGATGTAGGCTCAGATGTTGCTATTCAAAGTATTGGAAATGTAGAATATCATTTAAGAAATAGGTCATTACCACCAGTTGACTATGTAATGACACCACTTGCAGGGTATTACGAAAATGGAACATTTTATCCAGCTTATTGCTTACAAAGTGATAGACATGGAGCAGATGACAATGGTGGATATGATGTAAATGTAACAGAGATTATTAAGGACGAAGAAAGATACAACAAGTTATGGCGAGTAGTTGTAGCAGGATATCCATATCATACCGCAGAAAGTTTAGGAGTAAGTGATTGGAAATATGCTTATCAAGCTACAAAAATGGCAATATATTGCGTATTAGGACAATCTAATGTTTCAGACTTTTATGCAAATGACGATATAGGTCAATCAGTAGTAAATTTAATAAATAAATTAGTAAACATCGGAAACAATGGAACAGACACATATAAAACGCCAGTAGCAGATGTTAGTGAAGTAGATGGTATTACATTAACTGGAGATTATTATATTCAAAAATATAAATTAACTTCAAACTTAGACATCACAGATTATACAATAGCAATATCTAATTTCCCATCAGGAACACTTTTAACTGATACAAACGGAAATACAAAAGATACATTTAATGTTGGAGAACAATTCCAAATTAAAATTCCAAAAGCAGAATTTGAAAGTCAAAATGTTAATGGAGTAATTAGAGCTACTGTAAAAACAAGAGAATATGCTATTTTCTATGGATATAGTAGAGATACTTCTAGGCAAGATTATGCTTTAACAAGTGATCCAGTATCATTAACTAGCACAATTAAGAATGTAAATATAAAAAATAATAATGGTAAAATAAAAGTATATAAATATGGTGCAGACCAAAGTTGTGCTATTTCAGGAGTTACTTTTGATTTATATAAAAAAGATGGAAGTTTTGTACAATCTGCAACAACAAATGCAAATGGAGAAGCTACATTTAGTGATTTATTTATGGGTGATTACTACGTAAAAGAAAAAAGTGCTGCAAAAGGATACCTATTAAATCAAGAACAACAAGATATTACTTTACCATACAACGAAACAAAAGAAGTATCAATGTCAAATCAAGAGCCAACAGGAGAAATCCAATTTAAAAAGGCTAATGAAAATGGAGATGGTTTGGCAGGAGTTGAATTTGAACTTTATGCCGATGAAGATATAAAGGATCCAACAGGTAATAAAACCTATTATACCAAAGACCAAAAAATTCGTTCAATTATTACAGGAGCAGATGGAATTGGCAGAATTGATGGTTTAAAATTAGGTAGATACTACTTAAAAGAATTTGCAACACCAAATGGTTATTTAGCTAATAATCAAAAATATACTTTCAATATTAGCTATGTTGATGAAAATACAGAAACTGTATTTATAGATGTAGGAGAAATTATAAATTATGAACCTACAGGAAAAATAACAGTAACTAAAACTAATAAAAATGGAGATAAAGTTCCAAACTCAAAATTTGTAGTTACTGCTGCAGAAGATATAAAAAATAAACTTGGAACTGTAACGTATTTCCACAAAGGCGATGAAGTAGGAACAATTGAAAATACATCAAATGGAACAGGAACACTTGAAAACCTACATCTTGGTAAATACTTAGTTACAGAAAGTTATGCAAGTACAGGATATTTACTAAATACTGAGTCTAAAGAAGTAGAATTAAGATATGCAGATGAAAATACAGCACTTGTATTTGATTCTACAACAATTATAAATGATGAGCCAACTGGATTAATTGATATTAAAAAAGCCGATGTATTAACTGGAAATGGTATAAGACCAGATGGTACATATCATCATGGAGATGCAACTTTTGCAGGTGCAGTTTATACTTTATATGCTAATGAAAAGATAACAAACTATGCTAAAACAGTAGATTACTATAATAAAGATGATGAAATTGCAAAATTTACATTTGATGCAACAGGTACACCAACTGTTAAAATCTTAAAAAATGCAGATGGAGTATCTTTAAGTATAAGTGGAAGTAAATTAAAAGGACTTCCAATGGGTAGTTACTATTTAAGAGAAACAGAATTACCAAAATCAGGTTACTTGCCTGATAATACAACATATAACTTTACTGTTGACTATGTTGACCAATATACAGCAGACATTGATGTTTCTCAAACAGTATCAGAACAAGTTGAACGTGCAAAATTTGAATTAATCAAAGTTTCTACAGATATGAACCAAGTAGCACCAGTTGTTGATAAAGCACAATTTACTGCAATTCTTGAAAAATATGTAAAATATTATGGTGGATTTGACAATGCTTATGAACATATAAACGAATTTGCAGAAGATGAATGGTGTACTTTTGAAACAGATTTAGACGGACATGGAATTTCAGATTATCTTGCTTATGGAAAATATGTTGTTTCAGAAACTTATGTGCCAGACTCTGACATAAATAGAGTAGAAGAATTTACAGTAACTATTGATGAAAATTCTGATGGGCCAATAAAAGAAGTAATTGCAAATGACAGCCCATTTACTGCTTATATTAAAATGGTTAAGAAAGATAAAAAGACAGGTAAAACTGTAACATTTTCAAATGCTAGTTTTGAATTATACAAATATGATAGAGCTACAAGAGAATGGAATTTAGTTCAATGTAAAGTAGGTTCTAAATATTACAGAGAATGGACAACAGATAAAGAAGGTAAATGTGAAACAGAAACTGCATTAGATGCTGGAACATACCGTTTAGTTGAAACTAAAATTCCAGATGGATTTAATGAACTAGAAGATAACTTAATATTCTATGTAAATAGTATGAATGAATCAGTTGAATATGATTTAAATTGGGATGCTTGGATTACTGTCGAAGTAGAAAACGAACAACCAACAGGAAAACTTGTTGTAGATAAATCTATTCTACTTAAAGAAGGTGTAGATAAATCATTAATTGACACAAGTGATTTAAGTTCAATTGGATTTAGACTTAAAGCAAAAGAAGATATTATAGATTATGCAGATGGCTCTGTAATATACAAAAAGGGAGAAACAATTGGAGAGTATAATGTAGATTCAGAAGGAAATCTTGAAATAGCAGAACTTCCTATGGGTACTTATACTTTACAAGAAATAAGTTTCTTAGACGGAACAGTCTTAAATGATGAAGTTATCGAAGTAAAATTTGAGCAAACTGATACTAAAACAAAAGAATATGTGGTAGAAAAAGACATAGAAAACCAAACTACTTTAGTTGAAATTTCTAAATCAGACATTACTGGAGAAAATGAAATACCTGGAGCAAAACTACAGGTAATTGATGAAGAAGGAAATATCGTTGACGAATGGATTTCAAAGAAAACACCACATACAATTGAAGGCTTAACTGTTAATCATGAATATACTTTAAGAGAAGAAATATCTGCAGAGGGGTATGTTAAAGCAACTGATATTAAATTTAGTGTAGAAAATACACCTGATAAACAACAAGTTCAAATGAAAGATGAGCAAGTAAGTATCAAAAAAGTGGATTCAGACGGCGAAAATGTAATAGGTGCAAAACTACAAGTTGTAGATAAAGAAGGCAACATTGTAGATAGTTGGACAACAGATGGAAATATCCATTATGTTTCTAACTTAGAAGAAGGTAAAACCTATGTATTACAAGAAACAAAAGTGCCAGAGCCTTATGTAAAAGCAGCAGATATTGAGTTCACAGTTCCTAGCGATAAAACAAATCTTGATATTGAAATGGTTGATAAGAAAGTTGCAGTTCTAAAAACAGATATTGATGGTAATGCAATAGAGGGTGCAGAATTATATATTACAGATGAAGAAGGCAACATTTTAGACCAATGGACATCTACTTTAGAAGAACACTATATTAAAGGATTAGAACAAAATAAAACTTATAAAGTATATGAAACATCAGCACCAGCTCCATATGTATTATCAGCTGAACTTGAATTTACAGTAAATACAGATACACAAACACAAATTGTTAAAATGATTGATAAAGTTGTAGATGTTACAAAAACTGACCTTACAACAGGCGAAGAACTAGAAGGAGCAGAACTTGTTGTAACAGATAAAGACGGAAACATTGTGGATCAATGGGTTTCTAGCAAAGAAGTGCATCATGTAAAAGGTTTAAAAGAAGGAGAAACATATACATTATCAGAAAAAACTTGCCCTTATGGATATGAACAAGCTGAAAGCATTCAATTTACAGTAAGTACAGATAAAGAAAATCAATTAGTAGAAATGAAAGATATGCCAATAGTTAAAAATGTAAGAGTAATAAAAGAAGATAGCAGTTCAAAAGAAGCTATAAGAAAAGATTTTGTATTTGGAATCTATGAAGATAAAGAATGCACAAAATTAATTCAAGAAGTAAAATCTAACAAAGAAGATGGAACAGTTACTTTTGAGAATTTGCCTTTTGGTACTTATTACATAAAAGAAATAAAAGCTCCTAAAGGATACCAAAAATCTGATAAAGTCGTAGAAATAACAATCAACGATACAGGAGTATATGCAGATAATCAATTATTAGATGAACAAGATAATATCTATAGTTTTGTTTATTATAATGATTTACTACCAAAAATAAATACTGGAGTTATATTAAGTAATTCAATATTAATTGGAATATCTATACTATCAGTAATAGGAGTTATAGCAGGAATTATCATAATGAAAAAAAGAAATAAAGAAATTGAATAATATTTAATCCTTTATAAATTTGCCCTTCAAAAATAAATTTATACAAGGAGGATTTTTATTATGAAAATTACAGATATTAAGATTTTTAAAGCAAAACAAAGGGGTGCAGTATTAGCTTATGCTAATGTTATTTTAGATAGTCGTTTTATTATAAGAGGAATTACATTACTTGAAAATGAAAAGTCTGGTAGGTTTATTTCAATGCCTTCAAGACAATTAAGAAATCAAGAAAAGAGAGCATATAGAGATGTATGTCATCCTTTAAATGCTAATGTGAGAAAAGAACTAACAGAAGCAATTTTTGCAGCTTATGATGAATTTATAGAAAATTCTGAAAATGAAGAATAATTAGAGAGTGTTTTCTTTTGTATATGCCCTTCAAATATTCTAAAGAAAGGACTTTTTAATATGATAATAAACGAAAAATTAAGAAAAGAATTAACTGCATTAGAAAAAAGCACTAATTCGATTTTAGGAAATGTAGGTTTAACAGATTTTCAAATAGAGAATTATCTGCATATCCTGGAAAAATCGAGATATAACATATTGGCTGAAATCAAGTTATACAACAGGAATGCAGATTTTGAGTATAAAAAAATTAATACAATTGATAGTGAATACAAGGCAGAACTTACAGATAATGTATTAAAAATATATGTTCCTGAAGTTATGCCATCATATAAAAATATAAAAACTCATACACATAAACGTATTTTACTAAATATTGCAGAAGTAACAAAACAATATGCAAATTTATTTGATAGTGAAGTTTTTATATATATTAGAGTATTTGATAAAATACTAGGTTGGGATATTGATAATAAATTCATTAAACCAGTTGCAGATGCTCTAATTTTATCTAATGTCATTAAAGATGATAATATGACAAAAATGTTCTATTGTGCAAAAGGTGAATATTCTGAAATTCCACACACAGAAATTTATGTTACTAACTCAAAAAATATGAGCGAATTTTTAGAAAAATATCAGTTCTAAAACTATGCCAAAATGAGCAAAAAAAACTTTAAGATTTTGGCATACATATACAAGTTATATTTTGCTTATTTTTCAAGGGTTTCAAAATTCATATGACATACTTTAACGTGTGGAGGTAGGGAGATGACACCGTAAGGTGGCAACTATCCTACCGACAAAAAATTATTGAACGGACTTTTTGTTCGGTAGTTGGAGGTGGTCAAGGTTGATTTATTTTCCAAATGGAGATGAAGAAATTGGACTGATAAAATTCATTGCTAGATATCAATATTTACATATACAAGATGCAAAATGCTTTTTTTCTTCTAACCGATATTATAGAAATAGAATTAAGAATTTAATTGATAAAAGATTTATAAAAAAAGTAAATTCGTTTCTTGTATTGGACGAAATTGGAATTGAATATGTAAAACAATTTAATTTTCAATACAATAAACGTAATAGAAATAAAAAATATATATTAAGAATTTCAATATTAAGCAATATAGCTGCTTTTTATAATAATTGTGAATTAGTAAAATTTATCCCATCTTTTGAAATAAAAGATAAAGAAGTCTTTACAGTTACAGGTAGAAAATTCATAGGAATATTAGACATAAACGGAATGGAATATTTATCGTATCTAATATCAAAAGAACATGATAATAAATATGTAGATGCAGTTATGTATGATATAGAAAAAGAAAAAACATATAAAAATATTATTGTATTTGTCAATGATATAAATAGAATAGATATTAATAAGTTTGTGTGTGGTACTAATCAAATATTGATAGTAGAAGATACAACCATAAACCGAGAAAAATTAAAATATCTGCATAGTATAGATTGGTCTAAGATAATACAAGACTGTTACAAAAATAAGGTTTATTTGTCAGAATACAATTTTTGCGATTATACAGACTATAAGAATAAATATATTTCCACTTTTTATTTTCTTGATACTGAAAAAATAACTAGAATTAAGTATTTTTTACGAGAAAATCAAAATAAAAAAGCTGATATAATCTGCGATAAAGAACTAGAAAACAGTATAAAAAAAGAACTACCAAACTGTAATTATAAGGTTGTTAATCTTAATGAATATACTGATAGAAAGAGGTTCATCTATGAGTAAAAAGGTATGTATTTCAATATCTTTATTTTTTTGTCTTGTTTTAAATATTATACTAGATTCTAATATTCCAAAATATTTTGAAATATTAAATCAATGTTTTGGAAAAAGAATTATTCTGACCAACAAATTATATATAGTTATTTGCTCCATAATTGCCCTTATTTCCATTTTAATTATATTAGATATAATACTTGTCCTATTTAAAAGTAAAAACGAAAATAAAGGCATTAATTTTAAAACTGAAGATGGAACATATGGAACTGCAAATTGGATGCCTGAAAGTGATATTGCAAATATACTAGGAATAAATGAAACACCAGGTATAATCTTAGGAAAATACAATAATAATCTAATAAAACTACCATTTAAGAGTTATTTCAATAAAAATATTTGTGTATTTGGTAGTTCTGGGAGTATGAAAACGATAGGATTTCTATTAACAAACTTACTGGAGCTATCAAAATATAAAAAATCAATTATTGTAACAGATCCAAAAGGCGAGATATATCGTACCACATCAAGTTATTTTAAAAGTATTGGTTATACAGTAAAAGTTCTAAACTTAAAAGATATGAGACATTCTGATAGATGGAATCCATTGAGTGAAAACGAGAATATAACAGATGTTCAAACAAGTTCTGATGTAATTATTTCAAATACTCAAAGACACGATAAACGGTGGCGATGAATTTTGGCCAAGAGCTGAAGAAAATTTGCTCAAAGCATTTGAATTTTATTTTTTAGAAACAATATCAGACAAAAATAACCTAACAAATGTATATAAACATATTGCTAACGGCGATATAAAAGAAATTGATGCAATGTTTAAGAATTTACCACAACAAAGCTCTGCAAGAATGTCATATAATATATTTGCAAGTGGTAGTGATACAATAAAAGCAAGTGTAATTACAGGATTAGGTACAAGACTGCAGATGTTTCAAAATGAAGATTTACAAAAGCTAACATCGGAAACAGATATAGATTTAACTCTACCAGGTAAAAAGCCATGCATTTATTATGTTATAACAAGTGATATGAACTCATCTTTTGACTTTATTGCATCACTATTCTATACATTTTTATTTATAAAATTAGTAAGATATGCAGATGCAAGAGAAGATGGAAAATGTGAAAATGAAGTATTTTGTTTTTTAGATGAATTTGCAAATATTGGTCAAATTCCAGACTTTAATAAAAAAATATCAACTGTTAGAAGTAGAGGAATAGCATTAATACCAATTCTGCAGAATGTAGGACAATTTAAAAATCGTTATCCTAACGACTTATGGGAAGAAATAATAGGTAACTGTGATACAAGAATAGGTATGGGAACTACAGACGTTTTAACAGCACAATATTTTTGTGATCTAATAGGTGTGTCAACAGTTGAAACAACCTCAATAAGAAAATCAAACTCGTTAGAAGGAGAGATTGAAGAATATGGGCAAAAGAACGTATCAACATTAGAGAGAAATTTGCTAAATGTAGATGAAATATTAAGAATTCCATCTACAAAGTTATTAATTAATTTAAGAGGGAATAAGCCTTTATTGTTAGATAAAATGGTATATACGGAACATTCATTAGCAAAAAAACTTAAAGATAGCCCTATATCAGAATACAATCCAAAGTGGACAAAAAATAACGTTGACAATGAACCAGTAAGTAATAAAACACTAAAAAAACCACCTAAAAAAAATAAAAAATTGGGGTGGGAAAATTTCTAAATTCTTTCATATTAATCTAAACATCGTAAAATTTTACAATTCACTTAAAATATGCTATAATATAGGTAGTATAGAATGAGATAAAATATGATAGAAGGAGGAGAGTTTTATGAGTAGGATTAAAAAAATATTAATTGCAGTTTTAGTGTTATTTATAGCTGTTATTATTGTGTTATTAATAAGAGAAAATATTTTGTGGAATACAGGGAAATTAGATACATCAAATAAAATGGATCAAGATGCAATGATAGCTTTACTGGATAAAGGTGCTACATATCCTAATTATTCATATTCAAGTGATGCAAATTATGGAGAAGTAAAGACAAAAACTATTGTAAAAGATAATAAAGTATCTATTTATCTAGATTCAAAATTAATTGAAAAATCAGATTATAATACTGGAGATACTACTAATTATTGGAATATAAATGGCGAAACAGTAGAAGGACAATATAATAGCCCTGAAATAAGTAAACATAACCAACATGGATATGACTATTCTGTTGTTTCTGATTATGAGCATTTTGGCCAATATGAGTATGAATATATAGGAGAAACAAAAGAAGATGGTAGAACAGTAATATTATTTCAAATGAATCGTCCAAAAGAAGATTCCTTTAATAGTGGTGGAGTAAGATTTGTAGTAGATAAAGAAACTGGATTAATTTTAAGAAGAATAGATTTTTCGAAAT
>CANQEA010000023.1 GCA_947594095.1 uncultured Clostridia bacterium
ATTTTATCACAAAATTTGATGTTTTTGTTGATATTACTATATTTTTTATTGCGAAAAAATTTTACTCTTTTTTACTGGATTAAATTTCTACCAAAATTAAATCGTCTCCTATACACTTTATATTTTCCCATGGGATAACTACATCTGTACCTTGTGCAAATATATTTAATAATTTATTATTTCCTGGTACTATTATAGATGTTATTTTACCGCTTTCTAAGTCAGCACAAACATCTTGAACAAATCCAAGTCTTTTACCATTATTAATATTTACTACTTCTTTATGTTTAAAATCTAGTCCTTTGTCTTGCATATATATACCCCCTTATAACAAAAGAGATTGTTTTTATCATAAAAATTTTATGATAAAAAATTGGCGACCATGGGTCGCCCTTCTTATTATATTCAATTACATCTCAATATTTGACTTAATTTATTCTTTATTTAAAAATTTATATTTACTTAAAATACATTTATTTATACCACTTTTTTATATGGCTTATAGCACTTTTTTCTAATCTTGAGACTTGTGCTTGGGAAATCCCAATTTCTTCTGCTACTTCCATTTGTGTTCTTCCATCAAAAAACCTTTTTACCATTATTGTTTTTTCTTTTTCATTTAATCTTTCCAAAGCAATTTCTATAGTTAACCTTTCTGCCCATAATTCATCAGTATTTTTTTTATCTTTTACTTGGTCCATAATATAAATACTTTCTGAGCCATCATTATATATAGGTTCTTGAAGTGAAACAGGGTCTTGAATTGCATCTAAACTAAAAGCAATATCTTCTTTTCTAACCCCTAATTCTTCTGCGATTTGATTTACACTTGGCTCTTTTCCATTTTCTTTAGTATATCTTTCTTTGAATTGAATTACTTTATACGCTAGATCTCTTACTGATCTACTTACTCTTATACTATTATTATCTCTTAAGTATCTTTTAATTTCCCCTATTATCATAGGAACTGCATAAGTCGAAAATTGAACATTTTGACTTAAATCAAAATTGTCAATTGATTTTATTAAACCCACACATCCAACTTGAAATAAATCATCTGCTGATTCTCCTCTTCCATAAAATCTTTGTATTACACTTAATACTAATCTTAAATTTCCATTTATAAATTCATCTCTTGCTTTTTCATCTCCATTTTTTATTTTAATTAATAGTTCTCTTTTTTCTTCGCTTGTTAGTACAGGTAATTTGGATGTGTTTACACCACATATTTCTACCTTGTTTATCAAACCAAAGAAACCTCCTTTAGAATTGTCATTATTTTCATTATTCCCAGAATTTGTTGTGAATATTCATATTGACTATTTTAATAATTTTTTATAAAATAATTATGTAGTTTCTAATCTACAATTTTAAAAAATAGTTATAATTTTTAGACTAAATTTGTACTTTAGAAAGGTATGTGATTTAAAATGAAAAAACAAGATATAGAACTTTTATATAGTGCTTTAAAAGAAGCATATCCAGATGCTACTTGTAGTTTAGATTTTACGACACCATTTGAATTAGTAGTTGCTGTTATGCTTTCCGCACAATGTACTGATGAAAGAGTAAATAAAGTAACTCCAACCTTATTTAAGCGTTGTAAAACAATAGATGATTTTGCAACTATTGATATAAAAGAATTAGAAAATTTAATCCATTCTTGTGGATTCTACAAAAATAAAGCTAAAAACATAAAATTATGTGCTAAAACTGTTTTAGATAAATATAATGGAGTTGTACCACAAACTATGGAAGAATTGACTTCTCTTCCTGGTGTTGGAAGAAAAAGTGCAAATGTTATTTTGCTAGAAGTATTTGGAATAGCAGAAGGGATTGCAGTTGATACTCATGCTAAAAGAATCTCTAATTTAGTTGGTCTTTCTTCTAAAAAAGAACCAGAAAAAATTGAACAAGATTTAATAAAATTATTTCCAAAAGAATATCTGAAAGACATTAATCATTTACTTGTATGGCATGGTCGAAATACTTGTATTGCAAGAAAGCCAAAATGTTTAGATTGTTCTATAAATAAATATTGTAAACATTTCAAAAATTCATTGACAAAAATTTAATTAAGATATATATTTTTAATAGTTAAAAATTTAATTTAGGAGGTCTTAAAAAATGACAAAACAAATTTTAAAATTTATTTCAACTTTCGTTGTTATTGTTATGCTATTTACTACATTTGTATCAGCTGAAAATGAAGTAGATACAAATAATATCATAACAACTGAAGTAGAAAATTCAGCTACAAATTCTGGAGAGGCGAATGAAACCATGCCTATTTCAACAGAAAACGGAGAACAAACAGCAAATGAAGAAGCAACAAATACAGCAGACGGAGAAAATGCTGAAAATACAGCTGAAGGTCAAGAATCAATAGATGAAGTTCCAGAAGTAAAACTTACTAAAGGAGATGTTTATCTAGTTGGTGAAGACGTTATAGTTAATGACACTATTGATGGTAACTTATTTGTTATAGGTAATAATGTTACTATTAATTCTCAAGTTGGTGGTGATGCCTTTATTATCGCAAACTCAGTTACAGTTACAGATCAAGGATATGTTTATAGCAACTTATTTACATGCGCAGATAAAGTAGAAGTTAAAGGTGTAATTTATGATTTATATGCTTTATCTCATAATATTACTATATCTGGATATGTATATAGAGATGCAAGAGTATCATGTGGTAATTTAAACATATTTGGTACTGTTGGAAGAAGTGTTTATGCTAATGTAGAAACAATTAAATTTTCAGAAGAAACAACAATGTCTGAAGAAGGTGCACAAACTGTTGGCACTCAGGGCACAATAGGTGGAGATTTAAATTATAGTGCAAATGAAGAACTTTCTATTCCAGAAGGTGTAGTTACTGGTATGACATCTTTTTCACGTAATGCATCTACTAATGGGAATAATATTGTATCATATGTACTTTCTTTAGGTGCGATTGTTGCAACAGCAATAATCATTTGGTTGCTTGGCATTTGGCTTACACCAAAATTCATTGAAAATACAAATAACGTGATCAAGAAAAAGATTTTACCAGTTATAGGATTTGGTATTTTAACTCCACTTGTAGCAATTATTGCTAGCATAATCTTGATGCTTATTGGAATCACAGCACCAATCGGATTCATTTTATTAGGCTTATTATTTATATTAATGGCAATAAGTACTTCCGTATTTATTATAGCGATAAATAATCTAGTTTGTGGTAAACTTAATATATCTAAAAAAATAGGAATTTTTGGAATGTTAATTTTAACTTCAATTGTTATATGGGCAATTGGCCTAATTCCTTATGTAGGTTCTATCTTAAGTATAGTAGCTTTAGTTATTGGTTTAGGATTAATTATTACGCCATTAGTTCTTAAAGACAAATCAGAATCATCAGAAAGTAAAAAAGAAAATAAAAAAGAAGAAAAATAAATAATTAAAAAGCAGGGGAACCTGCTTTATTTTTTTCTTCTAATAATCCAATCTTTTTTGCACTCTATAGGCAAATTAATTAAAACTTGTTGTCCTTTAACACCTGGGCTAATATGTGATATTTTTTCTTTAGTTTCTATGTCCCATAATTTTTCTATTTTAAATCCAACTGGTTCTAACTGATATGGAACAATTATTTCCAATTCATCCCCTACGTTTAATTTGTTTTTTATCTCGATAATTGATTTTTCTTTTTTATATTCTACAACTTTTGCACCAAATTCATAAAGCTCATTATACTGTCTTCCTTGATATTCTTGGATATCTTTATTATTTCTATCATTAAAATAAAATGTAGTTAACCCTCTTGTTTTTACTTTTTCTAGTTCTTCTAAATATTTTGAACTATCAAAACTCTCTGGATTTTTTTCATAATCGTCTATTGCATTTCTATAAACATTTACAACACTTGCTATGTAATATTCAGTTTTTAACCTTCCTTCAATTTTTAAGCTATCTAATCCCATATCCATTATTTCAGGTAATTCATTAATTAAGCATAAATCTTTTGATGAAAATATGCTTGTACCATACTCGCTTGTTTCAATTGGCATAAGATTTCCTGGGTTGTTTGCTTCTTCTGCATATAAATTGTATGACCATCTACAACTTTGTGCACAGTCTCCTAGATTTGCACTTCTACATGATAAAAAGTCACTTAAAAAGCATCTACCAGAAAATGCAAAACAAATAGCCCCATGTATAAACATTTCTACTTCTAGGTCTTTTGGCTTATTTTCCATTATATATTTAATTTGTTCTTTATTTAATTCACGTGCTAATATTACTCTTTTTGCCCCATTTTGATACCAGAATTCTGCATTTTGAAGGCTTACAACATTTGCTTGAGTACTAATATGTATATCTATGCTTGGAGCATATTTTTTGATGGCTTCAACTACTCCTCCATCTGCTACTATAATTCCATCTGGTTTTAGTTCTTCTAACTTTTTTGCCATCTCTATTATTTCATCATATTTTTCATCCCATGCAAATATGTTTAGTGTTACATGCACTCTTTTTCCTATACTATGAGCATATTTAATTGTTTTTTCTAAGTCATCATCTCCGCATATCTGCTCTTGTTCTTAATGATAAAGATGAAGTTCCACAATATACTGCGTCTGCTCCGTATAGAAATGCAACTTTTGCTTTCTCAAATGAACCTGCTGGTGCTAATAATTCTATTTTTTTCAAAATTTGTTTCATTCCTTTCTATAAATTAAATTTTGACTATAAAATTTTAATTTACACAGATTTGTAATTATTTTGAACTTTAATAATCTTTAATTATTATACTATTTTTTTACTTAATTGTAAATGGCTTTTATTAATTCAGTAATTTGCTTTTTTTAGCTAATTATAGTATAATTTATATATAAGAACCCTACATTTATTAAATGAAACGAATTATTTATACGGAGGATTTTATGGAAAATAACTTTAAAAATAATATTAAATTACTTAGTGACAAAAAAAATTTAGAAAGAAAATTAACCGGTGTTTTAGACACATATAGTAGGAATAACTCTTTTGAAAACAGAGAATTTCTATGTTATTTAAGTGCTGCAATTTTCCTAACTTACAAAAAGTTGTATCCTCAACTTAATTTACATATACCATTTAGGACAAAAAGTGATTTGAGCACAATAAAAAATATTCAAAAAGAATTCTCAAAATGGGCTGAAAGTTCTGATTCAGCAGATATGTTGGACATCTTACCTATGGTAAAAGACATGTCTGGAATTAGAATTGTTTTAGACAATATAAATTTATCTCTTCCACAAACAGATGAATCTTATGAATTATTCAATGATGAAATTGTTAAAAATGAACTAAATATTTCAAGAGATAATCACCATTTTCTAAATAGAGTAGACGAATATCTACAATCTCCTATAAAAACGGGAGAACAATATTATAAATTAAAAATGGATTTACTAAAAAGAATTATTGATAGTACTCCTAAAGAATTTACTGATGAACGCAAACCTCTTCCTTCTTTTGAGCAACTTTTAAAAGATACGAAATATCAATACGACTATTATTTTTCTGACCAAGATGAAGGATTTCCAACTACAATTTCTTCTGTTGAAAGTAATGATTTAATGATTCTCGCAAATGCTTTACGTTCAAGGGCATATGATAAGCTTCATTTTGCAATTATTAGAAAAACTCTACCTATAGTTCTTTCATCACCTATGATACAAAATGCTCTACTTACTTCATGTGAATATGATAAAGAAGTTTTAAAACCAAATACTTTTCATGCAATATATAATAATCTTGATACACCATTTGGTAATATTGAAGTAATGGCACAATCAAACAAAGCTTACTACGATTCTACAAAAGGTCCTGCATACCACAGTGGAATGGATGGTAAAACTATAAATGTAAAAGATTTTTTTGAATTGGTAGATTCTAATGATGAACATACTTTATCTTATTATCTAAATTCCTTAGATAACACTTCTGCTGATTCTTTGATCTCCCCATATGAATTGCCAATATTTAAGAATAAAGAGGAAGAACAAGAATTTTTAAAAACACCAAAAGGTACTGCTTATTTAGAGTCTGAAAAGTACCGCGAAATGATGAAACATATAAAAATAAAAGATAAAATTGAAATTGGTGAAGTCGAGCCGATTTTAATGGATACTAATGACTACTTATTATCAAGAGCACTATTTTCTTCACCATATATGAATGTTTGTAGTGCTGGTCATACCTCATTTACCAATGCAAGTATTCATCACAAAAAAAT
This sequence comes from uncultured Clostridia bacterium, assembly GCA_947594095.1. The sequence continues at coordinate 6,269 of CANQEA010000023.1, forward strand.
AATTGGAGAATTTTCTGAGGTATTAAGAAAGAAAGATTCTAATACTTGCCTTAGAGACATGCTTATTAGAAGACTGGAAGAATTAATTGATAATCATGGAAAATTAGCTACAGATGATATAGATAAACCAATTTCTCTAACTATGAAAGAAAATTTACAATTTGTAGAGCAACATGATATTGATGCTAATAACTTGCCAAAAGATATTTCTTTTAAAAACATTTTAGCATATGCTGAAAGGCTTAGAAATAATTTTGAAAAAGATCATGAAACTAATAATGAACAAGATGCAAGATAAATTATAATAAGAGGGTGTCCTAAAATAGGAACCCGAAAACAAAAATTCCAGTGAGAAATCGCTGGAATTTTTGTGTGAAAAATTTTAGTTATATTTTTTGATACAGATATAGCTTTTGCTATAACTTTCTCTTTCTTTTCTTCTATATCTTTTTTATTCATTCTTTTTATATTTAATGCAAAGCATAATAATCCCCATTCAAGGTCGACTTTATCTAAACCTCTAAGCAAAAATCGCTTGAAGCCCATATTCCATTTCATTTGTCCAAATATTCCTTCTGAATATTCAGCTCTTTTTCCTCTCATCTCTTTTCCTTTTTTAGACATTAGATTTCTTCTCGCTACTTGTTTTAATTGCCATAATTTTTTATTGAATTTTATTTTTCTATTTCCTTGTGCTTTTGTACATTCACTCTTATGTGGACAACTACTACATTCTGAACATTCATATATTCTATTTTCTTGGATAAATCCTGTTTCTGTTTTATCTTCTCTTGTTTTTATATATTCTAATTTCTTACCTTCTGGACATGTAAATTTATCATTTATTTCATCATATTCCATATTTTGCCAATTATATTTCATTGCTTTAAATTTTTTGGTTTCCTCTTTATGGAACAGTGGATATTTAATGTAATTCTTGATATGATTCTCTTTTAAATATTCATAATTTTCTTGATTTCCATATCCACTATCTGCTCCTGTACTATCTGGCAATTTACCAAAAAATCTTTTATATCTTTCATAATGTGGTATTAATGTTCCATTGTCATTCCTATTTTGATGTGTACTCCAATTAACTACAAATCCATTGCAACTTCCAACTTGGATATTGTAACCTGGTTTTAATTGCCCATTTCTCATATGATCTTCTTTCATATGCATGAATGTAGCATCATGATCTGTTTTTGAATAACTATTTCTGTTATCTCCCATAATTTCCAAATCTTTGTTATATTTTTCTAGCCTTGGTTTAAAATCTTTGTTGATTTTGTTTATTATTTTCTTTGCTTTTCTCTCTTTTGATTTTTCTTCTTTTGATTTTTCTTCTTTTGATTTTTCTTCTTTTGATTTTTGCTTTTCTAATCCTTCATTTAATTTATCTGATAATCTCTTTGAAAATTCTTCTAATTCTTCTGGAGTAATTTCTTCTGGCTTTATTTCTTTATCTGGATACATTTTATCTTCTTCATCATTTAAATTATCTACTTCTTTCATTAATTCATGCACTTGCTCTTGTAGTTTTGATTTATATTTTTCTACTGCTTTTTTCCATACGAATGTGTATTTATTTGCATTTGCTTCTATCTTCGTACCATCTACAAAATATTCTTCTGTATTTATATATCCTTTTTTTTCTAGTACAACCAACAATTCCACAAATACATCTTCCATTATTATTTTCATCTTATCTTTTCTAAATGAATTGATTACATTTCTTGTTGGCTTATTTCCTCCTGCTAACCATATGAATTTTATATCACTTTGTACTGCTTCTGCTATTTGTCTTGATGAATATCTTTTCCTTATATATCCATACATCAATATTTTTAACATCATCTTTGGAGAATATGAATTACTTCCTAATGGAGAATATGTTTCTAATAATTTATCTATATTCATATTATCTATTAAATCATTTAATACAAATACTACATCATCTTTATCTATTAATGTTTTCCATTCCATTGGTATCATTAATTGGTTTTGCTCATAATATTTAAATCCCATTTTATACCTCCAAAATCCTTACTTTTTACACTCAAATTATATCATTAAAGTATTAATTTGTCAGCATTTTTGAACATTTTTTTACACAAAAATTCCAGCGATTTCTCACTGGAATTTTTGTTTTTGGGTTCCTATTTTAGGACACCCTCTTTAATTTGTTAGAAGTTTACTAATTGCTAAGCCATCTCCTACTTCTAAAATTTCAGTTTCTAAGTTAGGGTTTTCGGTAACTTCTTTTAAATATTCTCTTAGGTTTCTTACAGCTGTACGTTGTTTGTGTTTATTGTAATCGCTTAATACATAGCCTTTATATAAAATATTGTCTGCAAAAATAATTCCATTTGGTTTTATTAGCCTTAATGATTCTTTTAAGAAAAATGGATATTTTCCTTTTGCTGCATCAATAAATACAGCATCATATTTTTCTTTCAATGTAGGTAAAATATCTATTGCATCTCCTTCGTAAATGTTTATTTTTTCTTCTACTCCTACTTTTTTTATGTTTTCTTTTGCTTTTTCCACTCTATCCTTTTCTCTTTCTATTGTATCAATTACTCCATTATCTGCTAAAAATTCTGTAAAGCATATAGCAGAATATCCGGACTGCTGTACCAATTTCAAGTATTCTTTGTGGTTTATTTTCCTTTAAAAATTTTTCGATTACTTCTAAAGTATCGTCCATTATTATAGGTATATGTTCATTTAAAGCTATCTGCTTTATTTCTTTTAATTTTTCTTTATTCATATTTACTTTTCATTTCTTTCTTTTTCAGACTTTTGGATAAGCAGTAAATTACTATCCTTAACCCAATTGTTAAAACAAACCTTTAAATCTAGACCATTTTTTGTTAGATATTCAAAGTTTTCTACTAATTCTTTTTCTTCTTTAATTACTTTATCAATTGCTTGTTCCTTAGTCATACCTTCTTTTACATATTGAATAACTTTTCTAATAACTTTTTCTCTATTTTTTGTATCAGTTTTAGATTTACTATCTTGAAATCCGCTTGAAATACCTTCAGAAGCAGCTATTATTCTATACCCATTTGTAGCATTATGTTTTTTTGTAAGTTTAAAATTATCTTCTCTTATCATAAATTGTTCCCTTCTTTGTTTATTAATACTATAGATTGTTTTTTAATTTCATTTTTTTATAATTTTGCATTATCTACTCTTTATTTCTATTTGCTCTTTCTCTTTCTTTGCTATCCAAAATTTTCTTTCTTAGCCTAATATTTTGAGGTGTTACTTCAACTAATTCATCATCTTGAATAAATTCAATTGCTTTTTCTAATGACATTTGAATAGGTGGTACTAGCCTTAATGCTTCATCTGAACCAGATGCTCTAGTATTAGTTAAATGCTTTTCTTTACATACGTTAATTGCCAAATCTTCTCCTCTAGAATTTAGCCCAACTATCATACCTTCATATACTTCCACTCCTGGTCCAATAAATAATTCTCCTTTATCTTGAGCATTGTATAATCCATATGTTACTGATTTTCCGTTTTCAAATGCAACAATTGTCCCTCTAACACGTGCTTGAATATCTCCTTTATATGGTTCATAAGAATCAAAAATATGATTCATTACACCTTCACCTTTTGTATCTGTTAAAAATTCTGTTCTGTATCCAATTAAACCTCTTGCAGGTATTTTAAATTCAATTTTTGTATGACCCATTTCAGCAGGTTCCATATTAACCATTTCTGCTTTTCTTCTACCTAATTTTTCAATTACATTTCCTACGCAGTCGTCTGGAACGTTTACAACTAATAATTCTATTGGTTCACATTTTACACCATCTATTTCCTTAAAGATAACTTTAGGTCTAGATACTAAAAGTTCAAATCCTTCTCTTCTCATTGTTTCTATTAAAATTGACAAATGAAGTTCTCCTCTTCCAGATACTTCAAAGCTATCTGGGCTATCTGTATCTTTTACACGTAAAGATACATTTTTCTCTAACTCTTTATATAATCTATCTCTAATATGTCTTGATGTTATAAATTGTCCTTCTTTTCCAGCAAAAGGTCCATTATTAACACTAAATGTCATAGAAACTGTTGGTTCATCTATATCAACAAATGGTATTTTTTCTGGGTGATTAAAATCACATACCGTATCTCCTATGTTAATATCGTTAATTCCTGCAAGTTCTATAATATCTCCTGCTTTTGCTTCTTCTACTTCTACTTTATCTAGTCCAACATGAGTATATAATTTTGCAATTCTTGCTTGTGTAATTTTTTCATCTTTTCCACAAATTGAAACAGGCATTCCTACTTTGAATATTCCTCTTTCTATTCTTCCTACTGCAATTCTTCCAACATAATCGTCATAATCAATGTTAGATACTAGCATTTGAGCAGATCCTTCTTCATCACAATTAGGTGCACTTATTGTTTCAACTATTGTTTTAAATAAACAACTTAGATCTTCTGTTTTTTCTGATAAGTCCATTTTTGCAATTCCATTTTTAGCAGAAGCATATACAACTGGAAAATCTAATTGTTCATCAGTTGCATTTAATTCTATGAATAATTCTATTACTTGGTCTACAACCTTTTCAGGTGTTGCCCCTGGTCTATCTATTTTGTTTATTACAACAATTGGTTTTAATCCAAGTGCCAAAGATTTTTTTAAAACTTCTCTTGTTTGTGGCATAGCACCTTCAAAAGCATCTACTAAAAGTAATACTCCATCTACTGTTTTTAATACTCTTTCTACTTCTCCACCAAAATCAGCATGTCCTGGAGTATCTACAATATTTATTTTAATATCTTCGTACATAACAGATGTGTTTTTTGAAAGTATTGTAATTCCTCTTTCTTTCTCTAAGTCGTTTGAATCCATAATTCTTTCTGCAACTTGTTCATTATCTCTAAATACATGACTTTGTTTAAGCATAGCATCTACTAAAGTTGTTTTACCATGATCTACGTGTGCAATTATTGCTATATTTCTTATTTTTTGGTTGTTCATTTTGTTTCCCCTTTTCTATTTTCTCATAATGTATTAATTATACTCTTATTTTGCTTACTTGTCAACATTTACAAACATAAAAAAAGGAGATATGCGACAAACAATACTCCTTATTTCCTTTTATTTTTAAATAAATCATTTGGATTATATTTTTCAGCTTTTTCCAATTCTTATTTAACTTCATTTGATCTTAGTTTTTCAAATCTATGATTTGATTCATTGCTTTTTGTTCTTCCCCTAACAGTATTATATATTAAACTCTTTAACAAATCCTAGTACATCACTATTAGTTTTTTGTACTCTTTCATCTTTGTATAATTCATTATATGAACACCATATATATTTTTCGCTATTGATAATAAAATGTTTTGCTCTCATGTTATTAGGTAATTCTTTTATTTTTACATTATAAAAATGATGTATGTATTCTTTATCTTTTTTTGCACTTTCAGAAAATTTTATATGTCTCTTTTTCCCAACATACTCACAACTAATCTTACTTCTTTCAATTCCTAATTTATTTGTTATATACTCTACTATAGTTTGATTGTTAAAGCCTTCCTCCAACTTACAATTTGGAAACAAAAGGCTATTCCAGATATTATCATAGTATTGTAAATATTCTCCATTTTCATTTTTTATTACAATTATTGAATGAACTGTTATTTTAATCACATCCTCTTCTTTTGGTAATCTTGTTATATTATATAAAAAAGGAATTCTGTAACATTGGAATTCCTTTTAAATATAAACTTATTTCATAGCTTCTTCAACAGCAACAGCTACAGCAACTGATGCTCCTACCATTGGATTATTTCCCATTCCAATTAACCCCATCATTTCAACATGTGCTGGAACTGATGAGCTTCCTGCAAATTGTGCATCTGAGTGCATTCTTCCCATAGTATCTGTCATTCCATAAGATGCTGGACCTGCTGCCATATTATCTGGGTGTAATGTTCTTCCTGTTCCACCACCACTTGCTACTGAGAAGTATTTTTTACCTGCTTCTATTCTTTCTTTTTTATACGTTCCTGCTACTGGATGTTGGAATCTAGTTGGATTTGTTGAGTTACCAGTAATTGATACATCAACATCTTCCATCCACATGATCGCAACACCTTCTCTTACATCATTTGCTCCATAACATCTAACTTTACTTCTTTCTCCATCAGAATATGGGATTTCTTCCACAATTTTTACCTTTCCTGTGAAGAAATCAAAATCTGTTTTTACATATGTAAATCCATTAATTCTTGAAATTACTTGTGCAGCATCTTTTCCAAGTCCATTTAATATAACTCTTAATGGCTCTTTTCTAACCTTATTTGCAGATTTTGCAATTCCTATTGCTCCTTCAGCCGCTGCAAAGCTTTCATGTCCTGCTAAAAATGCAAAACATTTTGTTTCTTCTGATAGTAACATAGATGCTAAGTTTCCATGTCCTAATCCTACTTTTCTATCATCTGCAACAGAACCTGGTATACAAAATGCCTGTAAACCTTCTCCTATTGCCTTTGCTGCTTCTGATGCTTTTGTACATCCTTTTTTTATAGCAATTGCAGCACCTAGTGTATATGCCCATGCAGCATTTTCAAAACAAATTGGTTGTACACTTTTTACAATATCATATGGATTAAATCCCTTTTCTTTACAAATTGAAAGAGCATCTTCAAAATCCTTTATTCCATATTTCTCCATTACTGGCTTTATTTGATCAATTCTTCTCTCATAACTTTCAAATGTTACTGACATTTTTTATTCCTCCTATTTATATTTTTCTCTTTTAATTTAATTTTCCATGTTTGTATGGTCTACTTTTATTGTATTCTAGTTTTTCTTTTATTATTTTTTCTAAATCAATATTTGCTCCACCAGCAAAATCACATATTCTTATTATTACATCAGCTAATTCAGATGGTATTCCACATGGTTTTCCATCTTCTTCGTAATATGTTTCATTAATTCCTTTATAGTTTCTATATTCTTCATAAGCTTCTGAAAGCTCTGTATGCATAAGAGCTATTACTTCTCCAAAATTCTTTTCTCCTTCCCAAAACCCATGTTCAACAGCGTCTTTGTATGCGTCTTCTATAATTTTATTTATTTCCATTTAATATCACCCTTTTTTATCTATAAATTCATCTTTTAAAATAAAATTTTAAATATTCTAACTGCTTTTTCTAAATTTTTATTGTTCTCTTGGATCAATCTTTTTAACAGCTTCATCAAATCTTCCATATTTTCCAGATGCTTTTTCAATTGCTTCAGTTGGATCCATTCCAGCTTTAATATTATCCATCATTTTTCCTAAATGAACATATTTATAACCAATAATTTGATCATCTTTATCTAATCCTAATTCAACAATATATCCTTCTGCTAAATTTAAATATCTAGGACCTTTTAATGTACTTGAATAAATAGTTCCGACTTGTGATGTATGTCCTTTACCTAAATCTTCTAGACCTGCTCCTACAGGAAGTCCTCCTTCTGAAAATGCAGTTTGTGTTCTACCATATACTATTTGTAAGAATAATTCTCTCATAGCAGTATTTATAGCATCACATACTAGGTCAGTATTTAATGCTTCTAAAATTGTTTTTCCTGTTAAAATTTCTCCTGCCATAGCAGCTGAATGTGTCATTCCACTACATCCAATTGTTTCAATTAATGCTTCTTGAATAATTCCATCTTTTACATTTAAAGTTAATTTACAAGCTCCTTGTTGAGGTGCACACCATCCAATTCCATGTGTTAAACCAGAAATATCTTTTATCTCTTTTGCTTTTACCCATTTTCCTTCTTCTGGAATTGGTGCTGGTCCGTGGTCTACTCCTTTACGAACTTCACACATATTTTCTAACTCTTTTGAATATATCATTTTAATTTCTCCTTTCAATTCTTCTTATCTCTTCTTCTGATAGTATTAGTTGATTTTTTACTTTTGGTTCTTTTTTCTTTGGTTCAATTTTTTGTTCTTTAATTTCTTCTATTTGTTCGTTATTCTCAGAATTTTCGTCGCCAATTGTTTGATAATCAATTATATTTTGTATGTCCTGTATATAAATCCCTTCAGAATATTCCTCTGTTCTATATAAACTTTTTACTCCTAAGCGATATTTTTTTAAGATTTCTCTTTCTTCTTTGCTAACTTGATCATCACCAATCCCAAGATATTTATATCTCCAAATGACATGTCTATCATAACTTGTATAATAACTATTTATTAAATCTTCATAACTGAATTCTATTTTAAATTTCATATCTTTAATAGAAATAGTTATATTAGTCCATATATCATCATTTGGATTTGTTTCAATAAATTCTTGCCTTAGAAGTTTTATTTCCTCATATAGAATTTGTACTAAATCCAAATATTCTTTTTCATCAATATTAAATTTAGAAGGTATTTCATATACATTTACTGGTTTTTTCTTAAAAATACCTTTTGGGACATAGTAAAAGAATAGCTCTCCTGTTTGATTACCATCTTTAGTATCTATGACAGAACTGTACAAATACATTTGATCCCACTTTTCTGGTATCATATAAAATATTTTTCTTTGTATACTTTCATACATTTTTCTAATTTGTTTTGTGTGATTTAACATATCCTTTTATTTCCTATCTAATAAACTTTCTCCTGTCATTTCTTGTGGTTTTTCTAAATTCATTAAATCAAGCATAGTTGGTGCTAAATCTGCAAGTTTTCCATCTGGTTTTAGTTTTAAATCTTTATTATCTGTTACTAAGATTAATGGTACTGGATTTGTTGTATGTGCTGTATGTGGTTCTCCTGTTGTATAATCTATCATTTGTTCAGCATTTCCGTGGTCTGCTGTTATAAGTAAGTTTCCTTTCTTTTCTTCTACTAAACTTACAACTTTTCCTACACATTCGTCTATTGTTTCTACTGCTTTTATTGCAGCTTCTAGACTTCCTGTATGGCCTACCATATCAGTATTTGCATAATTCAATATAATACAATCATACAAATCCTTACTTATTGCATCTAAAACTTTATCTGTTACTTCATATGCACTCATTTCTGGTTTTTGGTCATATGTTTCTACTTTTGGAGATGGAACTAAAATTCTATCTTCACCTTCATATTGTTTTTCTTCTCCACCATTGAAGAAAAATGTTACATGTGCATATTTTTCTGTTTCTGCAATTCTTAATTGTTTATATCCTAATTTACTTACATACTCACCAAATGTATTTTTTAATGTTTCTTTTTTAAATGCAATGTGGACATTTGGCATAGTTTCATCATAATTTGTGAAACATACAAAATATAGATTTAAATCCTTTTTAGTTTCAAATTCATTAAAGTCTGGGTCTACAAGAGTTCTTGTAATTTCTCTTGCTCTATCTGGTCTAAAGTTGAAAAAGATTACAGAATCGTTTTTTCCAATTGTAGCAACTGGTTCTTCTCCATTGCATATAACAGTTGGTTCAACAAATTCATCAAACACTTCTTTTTGGTAAGAATCTTCTATTGCCTTAATTACACTTCCTGCTTTTATTCCTTCTCCATCTACTAATGCACGGTAAGATTTTTCAATTCTTTGCCATCTTTTATCTCTATCCATACTGTAAAATCTACCAGAAATGCTTGCTATTTTTCCTACTCCTTTTTCTTGCATTTTCTCTTGTAAATCTGCAATATAACTTTCACCAGATGCTGGAGGAGTATCTCTTCCATCTAGGAAACAGTGTACATATACATCTTCAAAGTCTCTTCTTTTAGCTAATTCTAATAATCCATATAAATGTCTGTTGTGACTATGTACACCGCCATCTGATAATAATCCTAAAATATGTAATTTTGAGTTATTCTTTTTACAATTTTCAATCGCATCAATTAATTCTGGATTTGTAAAAAAGTCTCCATCTTCTATTGATTTTGTTATTCTTGTTAATTCTTGATATACTATTCTTCCTGCTCCAATATTGGTATGCCCTACTTCTGAATTTCCCATTTGTCCTTCTGGCAATCCAACATGAAGACCACTTGTGTATATTTCTGTGTTACTGTATTTTTGCATTAAGCTATCAATATTAGGCGTTTTGGCAAGTTTTATTGCATTTCCTTCTTTGTTAGGATTATCTCCAAAACCGTCTAATATCATAAGCATTGTTAATTTGTCTTTCATTTTAATTTACTTTCCTTTCTTTGGTTTTTGTGTCTTTACATATCATAATTTACAATTTTGCTAAACTCATCTGCTTTTAGGCTTGCCCCACCTACTAAGCCACCATCAATATCTGACATTGTAAATAATTCTTTTGCATTACTGCTTTTTACACTACCTCCATATTGAATAATTACTTTTTCTGCAACTTCTTTTCCATAAATTTCTTCTATTTTATTACGTATTGCTTTAATACTTTGATTTGCATCTTCTTTTGTTGCTGTTTTTCCTGTCCCAATTGCCCAAATTGGCTCATATGCAATAATAGTATTTTCTACTTGATTATTACTTAATCCATCTAAAGCAAGTTTTGTTTGGTTAGTAATTATTTCTTCTGCTTTTCCTGCTTCTCTTTGCTCTAATGTTTCACCAACACATACTATTGGCTTTAATTCGTTTTCAAAAGCTACTTTTAATTTTTTATTTACTGTTTCATCTGTTTCATTAAAGTATTGTCTTCTTTCAGAGTGCCCTATAATTACATATTCTACTCCAATTGATTTTAACATTTTAGCTGAAACTTCTCCAGTATATGCACCTTTTTCTTCAAAGTGCATGTTTTGAGCACCTATTTTTATATTACTATTTTGTGCTGTAAGTATGCTATAAAATAAATCTGTGTATGGCACACATAAAACCACTTCGTTTTTTGTATCTTTTACAAGTGGTTCTAGTTCAGTTATGAAGTTAATCGCTTCATTTGGTAACATGTTCATTTTCCAATTTCCAGCAATTATTTTTTTACGCATATATATCATCATCCTTTCTTTTACTTCATTACATATTTCTATGCGATATTATTCTATACCAAATTTGATTAATTTTCAAGTGTTTTTTAAAATTTACTTCGTTGTATTGATTAATTATGTAAAATATGATAAAATATTATTAATCTTCTTTTATTTTCCTCTTTTCTGCGACATTGGGAATACAAGAAGAAATAAATATTTGGAGGAATCATTATATGGATTACACACATGTTTCAGGACAGTTCATGGTTCGGCTAGAAGATGGCACAAGTTTAATGTTTTCGAACAGTTCTCTTACACCATCTTGCTTACCAACTGAAGACCAAATTCAAAAGAAGATTATTGGAATTCAGTGGTCTTACGCTTTCTGTGGAGAGCAAAACTTTGGGATTGAACCAATGGAAATTGCGTTCGACGCAAAATCTGACAGAATTATCAAACAGATACCTAAGGAGTTAACGGTAGATACTCAAGATGATGTCTCTATATTAAAATACGGACATACATCTATATCTCCGCTTATGCTCGAATCCGCAAAGGAAGTAGGTATGGTCGGCTATTGGGATGATTCAAATTTTATAATTTGTGCATCCCAAAAATATGAACCGATTATTGAAAACATAATTGACTTTATAGAACCATATAAAGTTAAGTTCGGTTTCAGAACAGTTTTCGGTGGCCAAAATCTTATGATAATTCCTGTTTAATCCAATCAAAAAGCACGGTTCAATACCGTGCCTTTTGATTTTTATTATAAAAACTTCATTTTTTATTGACTTTTATATTAGTTTTAGTGTATAATCTCATCTTTGACAGTTTATAAAAAGAAAAAGGTTGACACCCTTTGAAATTAAAGGGCTTCAGCCTTTACTT
>CANQEA010000024.1 GCA_947594095.1 uncultured Clostridia bacterium
GAACATCAGAAGATGGAGTAAATACAAATAAATATGTAACTTCATTTTTAGGTGTTGCGCCAATTGACGATCCACAAATTGTAATGTTAATTACACTATATAATCCTACAGGCGAGCGGAGGCCACCAAGGAGGTGGTGTAGCAGCACCAGTTGGAGGACAGATATTTAGCGAAATCTTACCATATTTAGAGGTAAATCAAGGAAATGTTGAAGAGGTAGAAGTAGTAGAAGAAATTTCTACGCCAGATTTATTAAATAAAACACTAGAAGAAGCACAAAAAATTGCAAAAGAAAATGGAGTAGAACTTGTAATAGAAAACGATACTGAAGAATTAGATAAAAGTAGCGTAATAGTTAAAGAGCAAATTCCACAGGCAGGAATAAGCATAAAAAAAGGTAGCAAAATATATTTAAAATATTCTAATTAAAATAAATAACCAATAATAATCGCCCTTGAAATGGGTGGTTATTATTTTTTAAATAGATTTCTTTTTGAAATTGACTTACTTATAATGAGATGATATAATTTTATATAGAAAAAATTAAATCAAAAAAATTAACATTTTTTATTTTAGAAAAATTAAATATCGGGAGAAATCAATGATAGGAGTAGTTATATTAGCAGCATTAATGTCATCAATTGGAACTTATATAGATAAACATTTGGTAAATAAAGGAATAAGCAGAAATGATTATTTTTATTATATGTGTTTGTCAATGATTCCTTTTTCAATAATAATGATAATTATAGAAATATTAACACATAATTTTAAATTTGAATTTAGTATAATTCCAATAATATTATTAATATTAGCGATGTTTGTTAGATACAAAAAACAGCATACAGTAGTTGGATGTTTAACACACTTAAATCCATATGAATCAGTTACATATATGTCCTTAGGAATTATATTAGCTTTTATTATAGATAGTATACTTGGAATAAAACAATTCAATATAGTCACGCTTATTTCAATAGTATTAACTTTAGTTGGTGTTTTTACACTAGCAGATGTGAAACTAAAAATAAAATCATTACAAAAGGATTTAATAATTAGAATTATTTGTGAAGTAGCAATGGGGTATATAACGCATTATATTTTAAAATATTGGTCAAATGCAAGTTTTATTTTTATTTTAAATTTACTGTTATCAATAATATTTTCAAAAGATTATACATTGCAATATCATAAAAAGAATAAAGAAATTTTGAAATGGGTATTTATACAGCAGACTTTTGGGTTTTGTTCGACATATTTAGGAAATTATTTATCTTCTAGCTCTGTAGTACTAAGTTCATACACTAAACCAATATCAATAGTTTTAACTATATTGATTGCATTTTTTATAAAAAAGAATCAGAAAACACCAAAGTTATCAGACGTTATTGCAGTATTTTTGGTAGCTTTAGGTATAGGTTTATTAAATATAACATTGTAAATTATACTATCTTAGAATTTTTCCACATGCAATTTTTGTGCCAGAATTACCACTTGGCTGAGTAGTAAAGTCATCTGGCATATCATGAATAATAATTACTTTTCCAATAATGTTTTTAATTTTAAATTTGTTAATTAAAACACTCATATATGCATATCCATTATTTTCAATTAAAGGTGGTAAATCGCCTAAATGAAAAGGATGTGGACATTTAGTCGGATTAAAATGAGTTTTAGCATTTGCAAATTCATCTTCTAAATTTCCAGTACAAGAAGATCCTTCATGAATATGGAAACCAAAAAATCTTCCTTTACAACTGTCTTTTGATTGTGGTAAACCATTTATTTTTGCAGTTAGTAGAACTCCATTTGCATTTTCTTTAAAAGTTACAATACCCTCAATTTTAGGGTATTTTTTAGAGCCTTTTATATGGGCTTTAGCCACTTTAAAAATATTTGAAAACATAAATTAACACCTCAAAATTTAATTTTATAATAATAGTATATTCTCTTTGCTATATAAAGGTTAAAGAAAACACTCTATTAAATAAATTGCATAATATAAGTAGTAGAAATAATTTTACTCAAAATTCAAATTTGATAAGATAAAATAATGGAGGAAAAATGTATAACAGACAAAAAGTTTATGAATATGCTAAAAAGTGGGCATATGGGAGGAATTCTAAATACTATAATTATGATTTAATAGGAGGAGATTGTACAAACTTTGTTTCACAATGTATATATGCAGGATGTGGTCAGATGAATTATGATAGATATATGGGATGGTATTATATAAATGCAAATAATAAATCTCCATCATGGACAGGTGTAGAATTTTTGTGTAATTTCTTATTGCAAAATAGGGGAGTAGGACCAAAAGGTAAAATAACAGATATTAAAGACTTAAAAGTTGGAGATATTGTTCAGCTAAGTTTTAATGGAGATACATTTGCACATTCTTTGATAGTAATACAAAATGGCACAAATGAAAGTAATACTCTAATAGCAGCACATACTGACGATACATTTGGTAAAAGTGTAGCAGAATATGAATTCAAAAAGTATAGATGCATTCATGTTGAAATATAGAAGAGAAATAAAGATAAGATAAAATATTCTTTAAAGGCTATAAAATCCCTAACTTATCTAGGGATTTTATAACTTAAAATTTAATTTTATCGTATGAAATTTAATTCTAGAAATGCTTTTAACTAATTCACAATATTTCCTATTTTTACAACTGCTGTACCATCAATTATTTTTATAGAATCTTCACTTGGAAATATACCCATACTCATAAATTCTGGATTATTAATAATATTATCATAAGATTCCATGGTATAAATATCTCGTCCTAGAGCAAGATTATCTTGAAGAAAAATCTGCCATGTCCATGTACTTACATCAGTTACATCAAAGTTAGTTAAATTCAATAGTCGAGGATTGCGCAAACTAAAATTCATTTTTCCTATAATACAAATTGGAGTATCTTTTGTTATTTCCTTATTATTTTCAATGCGTTCTATTATTCTATTTCCTAAAGCAGACATTTGCTTGTTGTATAAATCAGTAGCAACATATGTAGCATTATCAGACAAAATAAATGTCCACAAAGAAATTAAAATTATAAATAATGAGAGTATATTTAGTTTATCAAATTTTACTAATTCAAGTTGCTTTAATAGTAGAATAATTGGAAAATATAATGCAGAAGCCATTAATAAATTTATTCGAGTCGCTTGAGCAATTATTTCTATTACACAAGAAAAAATTGGGAACATCAATAATAATAGTAATATAAATACTAATTGCCATGGTTTTTTATATATTTTATTAGTTTTTATAAGAACTATAAAATTCATAACTATGAGCAAAAGCATAAACATATTAAATAAATTTCTATAAACAAATTCAGTATTTTCAATAATATTATTTTTAAAATGGAACTGATAAAATGTAATATAAGTGTTTTTTATAGAAGGTAATAAATTTTTTAAAGTTTCAATACTTAAAACTGCACTTCCACCATTATAATCAGTAATATTTAAATTTAGAATTTTAACAATAATAGTAAAAACAATATAGTAAATAATAGTTCCCAACAATAATATTCCTATATCTGATGTAACTTTTTTAATAAAATTCTTCAAAGATAAACTGTTATTAGTACATAAATTAATTAAATATATTATAGCACATAATGTTACAATTACGCATAAATATGCTTGATAAAGCCCTAGGGTTAGAATAATACATATTAAAGATAATAGAATATTTTTTTTATTATGTGTCTTATTTAAAAAGTATACAGAAAGGACAGAAAACAATAATGCCAAAGTGTAACTATCTGCAGTATATGCATACATGAGGGTAAGTGAAAATGTAGGAGTTATAACTAATAATATTCCCATTAAAATTTTTATGTATGTTTTCTTTACTTTAAGTAGGTCAGTTAGTATTAAAGTTGTAATAGAAACGATTACTATTGAAATAACCGAAGATAAAATAGAAGAGACAACTGTTCCTCTAAATAAATCTGCAACAGGAATAAAAAATCTGCCTAGTGATATTTCCCAACCTTTTGCTAAAAAAGACCCATAATGCCAATATCCATCATATGCTAATAATTGATTGGAATATAAAGCAAAATGAACTAACATTCCAACAACGATTACTGTAAAGAATGTAATCTTCTTATCTCTGGTAAACCATTTAAGAGTTTTATCTATAAAAGTATCTATCATAATATCACCCCAACTTTATCTTATTAAATATTATCTTAAATTTATATTGATGTCAACTATTGTTATACAAAATGTTATGGTATATTTAGGACAGCCAATAGAATATAATGAAGTTATGGAATAAAGTTTTGGTACAGTTACAGATGAGAACTTAACAATTAAAGATTTAAAAGAATATTAAAGTGAACATAAAAAACCAAGGAAGATATTTACAAAATTAAAAAAAAATGTTATAATATTAATGATATTTATGTAAAAAGGGGGACTTTTAGTGAAAAAAAATACCAAAAATATAAAAAAAGTGCTAATATCTATAGCGATTATTAGTGTATTATTGATAATTTTTTTATCGCTAAAAAATTTTACTAAAGACTTAAATATTGAGCAAAGTAGTGCTAAAGAAATGATTAAAGGAGAAGCACAATATTATTTAGAAACAAATGATGCCCAATCCCAAGATATGTGTAAATATCTATCTGATATTGAGTATATTAAAGATGAATCATCTGTAGAATGGGGAAGTATTACAACAGATAGTAACTTAGAGACACAATATAACTATGGATTAATTACATTACTAGTAAAAGACAACGAGACACTTAATAAAAGATACTTTTTGAAAGGTGTAAGTGCCCATGCAACATCTACATTAATTTACGATCTTAGTGAATATGACTATGATTATTTTAGTACATATATGGGTGTAGATTCAAGCCGTGAAGGTAATGGAAATGGTGTTAAATTTTATATTTATACCAAAAAAGAAAATGAAGATTGGAAGTTACAAACAGAAGAAAATCCAAAAGCAATAAAAGGTAATGAAGAGGCACTATTTAAAAAAATAGATGTTAAAGGTGTAAAATATTTAAAACTATATTGTGATAAAAGTGGAAATAATACAGCAGATCATGCTGTTTATGCTGATGCCAAATTATTTAAAAACGGCTATGAAGAAAAACAATCACAACCTGTAAAATTTAAAACAGTAGAAGAGTATGACAGTATTTTAAAAGAAAAAATGGCAGAACAAGGAAAAACAACAGAACAAGTAATAAATGAAAATGAACTAATATTATTACAAAGAACATTTGTAAATAATGTTGGATATGATCTTTTAAAAGCTATTGTAAATCTAGATGATCAATATAGAGAAGCAGTAGAATGGTTAATGGATGATGTAAATAATCTTAGACTATATGTATTAGGTGGAGAACCAGATGGAGGAAGTTACTACAATTCTATAAAAGAACTTTCTAGGCTATATAGTGCATATAAAGACGATTTTGATGATGACACTCTAACACATAACACATGGTATCCAAATTTAACAAAAGGTGATGTATATAAGAAAATGGCAATATCACTTTCTTTAACTCATGCAACAAAAGTTGGATATTGGGCTCAAATAGATCACCCAAGTAACAGGTCAGATTCAGTAAATCGTTATAAAATATATAAAGAATTATATGATGAAGGTAAATTTATAGTAGCTAGAAATGTTGAAAGAGCTGATGATGGTACAATAACATCAATAACACCAATATTAAATGAAGATGGTACACCAAGACAAGACCATACACCATGGTTTGAAGCTCTACAAGTTGAAGAAATGCGTTATGTAATGAATAATATTACAGATGACGAAGAACTTATATGGTTTAATGATTATACACAAAAAAGAATAGACGATAATCCAAAACAAGAAGAAAAATATTTACAACCACATACATATATTGCTTATGTATGGCCAAATTTTGAAAATGAAATTTTCCATGATCCTAATAAATGGCAAGAATGGGATGATTTGTTTGAAGGAATATTCTCTAAATATAAAGTAACATATAGTACTGAAAATGACCATGTATATAAAGCATGGATGAGTATGAGAAATAAATATGGAACAGGAGCTGTTTGTGGAGGTATATCAAAACTAGGTGCACATATACGTGCAGCACATGGTACACCAGCATCTGTTGTAGGTCAACCAGGACACGCAGCAATAATTTATTATAGAAAAGATAAAGCAGGTAATGGTTATTGGACACTTGACAATGATGTTTCTGGATGGGCTCAAACGGGAAAATCAGAAAAACTAGGAACTAGAATGCCACTTGGTTGGGGTAGTGATAGTTATGTAAGTGGTTATGCTGCAACTTATATAATGTTATCACAAGAAGCTTTAAATGATAATGAAAATTATGAAAAATCTGAAAAGATCCTTATGACAGCAAAATTATATGAAGGAGACTTAAAGAAACAAGAAGAAATATATAGGGAAGCGCTAGAAGTACAAAATATTAACATTGATGCTTGGTGGGGATTAATAAATGTATATAATGCTGACGGTAATAGAACTGAAAAAGATTATTATGAATTAGCAGAAGAACTAGGAAATGCTTTAATGCCATTCCCACTACCAATGCAAAATTTATTAGACCAAATAAAACCAAAAATGAAGAGTGTAGATTACTCATTTAAATTTACACTTTTAGAAACACAATTATTAAATGAAGGAAAAACATTAGAGGATTCTAGCAAAGTTTATCAACCAAGTATCACGAGAACAGTAGCAAACTATTTGTTAGGTCAAACAGATACATCACTTGCAAGTTTCTCATTTGATGGAGTAGATGCAGGTAAAATTATATTATCTAGTCGTTTTGATAATACAGGAGTTCGTTGGGATTATAATTTAAAAGGAAAAGATAGTATAAACGTAGAAGAAAATTGGAAAGAAGTATCATTTAATGCAGACGAAACACATAAATGGCAATTAAATGAAGATGAAATAGCAAGTATTACAGCAGAAAATGATATTTATGTTCATATAGTAGGAACAGATTACTCAGAAGCAAATATATACAAAATTGACATTGAGGATCAAGCATTATTAAGTAATTTATATGCTAACGACTTAGAAAATCGTATTGTAGGTGTTGATACAAATACACAATGGCGTTATTCAGAGAAAGACGCATGGTCTTCATATAGTACAAATTCACCAGACTTAACAGGTAATAAATCTATACAAGTAAGACAAAGTGCTACAGGCAACAAAATGGCAAGTCCAGCATCAGAATGGTATACATTTAAAGAAGATAATCAACCAGATGAAAGAAAATATATTAGAGTTTCAGATTTAGAAATTGCAGAATTCTCAACAGAATCAATTGATAAAAATAGACCATTTTATGCGCCTAATGCAATTGATGGAAACATAAATACAAGATGGCATACAGATTTTAGATATAATGTTATAACAGAAAAACAAAATCCATTTATAACTATTAAATTAAATGAACCAAGATATATATCAGCAGTAGAATTTATACAAACAAAGTATAAAGTAGACGATCCAGATGCTATAAAAAATGTAACAGTCTATGTAAGTACAGATGGCAAAGATTGGACAGAAGCAGGAAAAATAGAAGATTGTCCTACTGAAAAATATAATGAATTAAAAGATATTACATTTAATGAAAGTGTATATGGACAATATGTTAAATTGTTTATAGACACACATAATATGTTTGCTTCAATAGCAATGGTAAATTTATTTGAAGACACAACAAAAATTGATAGAAGCAAACCAACAGCGGGAATTTATTATAGTACTAAAGAACCAACAAGTGACTATGTAATTGCAAGACTTGAAAACCCAAGTAAAGAAATTACAATTACAAATAATGACGGAAATGATACTTACATATTTACAGATAATGGAGAATTTACATTTGAATTTCAAGACAAAGATGGAAATAAAGGTTCAGCAACAGCAAAAGTAGACTGGATTGACAAAAATACTCCAACAGCTAATGTAGAATATAAATTAGATGGAGATAAAAAATTATTTATTATATTAGATAGCATAAGTGAAGATGTATACTTATTAGATAAAGATAACAATAAAATAAATTATATTGACGTAGAAAATAATAAAGTATCAAAAATTTCATATCTAGATTCTTCAGGAAATGTATACAAAATAGCTGAATTAGATGAAGAAGGAAATATGACAAAAATTACATATCAAAATACAACAGGTAAAGCTGAAAGTGTTGATACATATGTAACTACATTAACAAATGGAGTAGTAAGTTCAGAAGAATATTATAATGCAGAAGGAGTTGCAGTAACTATAACAGATGCAGAAAAAGAAAGTTTAAGAAGATTGCAACAAGTAAAAACAAATCCTTTAGAATATACATTTGATGAGAGTGGAAATTATGAATTTAAATTTCTTGATAAAGCAAGCAATATAGCATATAAATCTATAAAAGCTGATTATCTAGAAGATAATACTATTATAGCAAGTGATATTTCTTATGATATTACAAATATAACAAATAAAAATGTTACAGCTACTATTAATCCATATATGATTAATACTGAAGGAGAAAAATTAGATGTAACAATAACAAATAATAATGCTAATAAAACATATACATTTGAAAATAATGGAGACTTTACATTTAAATATAAAGATTCTTCTGATACTGATGATGTAGATATAATAGAACATAGTGCAAAAGTTGATTGGATAGATAAAACTGCTCCAACAGCAAAAATCACATATAGTACAGAACAAAGTACAGATCAGCCAGTACAAGCAAGTTTAACAGACGAAAGTGAAGATATAATAATAACAAATAACAATATGAGTAAACAATATACATTTACTTCAAATGATGAATTTACATTTGAATTTGAAGATAAAGCTGGAAACAAAGGAACAGCAGTAGCAAAAGTTGATTGGATAGAATCACCAGATGATGAATATGTAATTGAAGATGGATATGTATCAAAAGTTGCTCCAAAAACAACAGTAGATGAATTTAAGAAAAACATAAAAGTTGATGGAGAAATAACTGTTATGGATAAAGATGGAAAAGTATTAGAAGATGATACAAAACTTGTAACAGGTATGACAGTAAAAATAGGTGATACAACACAATATACAATTATAGTTACTGGAGACGTAAATGAAGATGGAGAAGCAGATTTCCAAGATATTCTAAAAATTAATAAACACAGACTAGAAAAAGAAAAATTAGATGGAGCTAATTTAAAAGCTGGCGATGTAAATCAAGATGGAAAAACAGATTTCCAAGATATTCTACAAATTAATAAATATAGATTATCAAAAATAAAGAGTCTATAACATAGCAAATATAAATTTTGGGAGGTAAAAGATGATAAAAAAGATAACAACAATTATTATAGCAACATGCATGATATTATTTGGTTTGAATATTGTAAATGCAGCAACTGAAAATGTTAGTTTAAATGTTAGTAGTAAATCTGTAAAACCAGGTGGAACATTTACTGTAACACTTTCTGCAAAATGTGATGACGGTATAAATGGAATCGATACAACTTATAGTTATGATGAAGATAAACTAGAGCTTGTAAGTGCAAAAGTTGCAGATGATAACTGGGTAAATTTAGGAGAAGATGATGCAATTCAAGTAATATGTAATACAACTTCAAAAATAACAGATAGTGATATTTATATACTTACATTTAAAGTAAAAGATAATGCAAAAACAGGTACAGCAAAAGTAAGTACAAGTGAAATCAAAGTAGATAGTGATGTTTCAGAATCAAGCTTTGAAGAAAAGGCAAAAACAGTAACAGTTAATATTACTGCAGACAATTCTAGTGGTCAAAATCAAGGTTCAGGTTCATTAAATAACAATGGTTCAGGAACAAATAATAGCACTACAGTATCAGATTTATTAAAAGACGAAGAGAAAGGCGCTAAAAAAGAACCAGATGTTAGTAATAAAATAATACCAAAAACAGGAATAAACGACATAATGCCGATAATAATTGGAATAACATTAATTTTAATAGCATATTCAACAATTTTATTAATTAAAATAAGAAAAATTAATAAGCAATAATTTAATAAAATTTAATAATAAAAAACCATAAATTTTCTTGGAAGTTATTTAAGAGAAAATTTATGGTTTTTAAATAATATAAATTTAGTAAAAAATTTACTGCATTATGATGTGTTCTTAAGAAATTTCTATTTCGGGATTTTTATTATCGTTATTTATTTTTTGCTCAGAGATATTTTTAAATACGTCAGATTGAGTAGCCCTAATCGTATTAGCTATTTCTTCAGGTAAAGATTGCTTTAATTGTAAATCACATAAAGCATTAATATTTTCCTTAAATGCATATTTATCAAATAATTCTGGATGAAAAGTTTTAAGACTTTTAGAACATTGTAGTAATTGTAATAATTCTTGTGGATTATTATAAGAAATTTCTCCGTTATCTCTTTGTTGTTGTTTTAAATATAGTCCTAAACCAGCCATTCTTCGTAGTGCATGATGAGAATTCTCATCATTAACGAGAGGCTTTCCAGAAAGTATAGATTCAAAAGCATCATGACAAATCACATAAACAAAATTATTTTGAGAAATATTACAACCTTCGAAATCTTTAGAACGTATCTCCCACATTTTTGTAAGTGTACCAACATCTATTGATTTACCTTCATGAGAATATTTTGCACCAAATAAAAATATATTAGTCATTTCATAAGCATTTGGATCTTTTGCCCAATCATAAGTTGTTCTATTTTCTTCAATCCAATTCAATACATTTTTGCTTGTATTATTAAAAGTTGAAGAAGGAATATTATCTTGAAAACTATAACTATAGTCCATAATTACATCACCTCAATATTTTATAATTTTAGAAATTTTTTAATCTTTTAAGCGCTTATTAGAAATCCTTTTAGAGTTGTTTTTTTGCCACAACTGCAAACCTTCCATCTTGTGTGTGATATGAACATGTTGACAAAGTCATTAATTGTTCTCCATATGTTGCAGTTTTGCCTGTATCATAAAAAGAAGCTTTTTTTGCATTGCTAACAAAATTATTATAATCTTGTTCATTTTTACTATTTATAAAATAATAATATCTAAAAACATTTTTTTCTGATTTATAATAAACTTTAGATTCAAAAGCTGCAATGATATCAAAAATCATATCTTCATTACTAGTTGTAAATCTAATAGTTTGATGATTTTCATAAAAGGATTTATTTTTATATCTTAATAAATCTTGAAACATTGTATTATTTTTCATATTATGGCCATAAATAAGCAAATTACTGCTAGGAGGATCCCAGTTGTAATCTTTATCTACGAAAATAGAACCATTATATGAATATTGTTTTTTATAATCATGAGTCATATAATAACTATTATCATCACCTTGTAAAACAGGATAGCTAATATTTGTGTTTTCAACTTCAATCCAGCCAATAATATCTGAATTTATTTTTTTTAAATCTTGTACTTGAGATTTTCTATCTAACTTTTGTATATTTTGTTCATTAACGGTATTTTCATTTTCATAATTATCTATATCTTCATTTGTAGAGTTTTCCTGAGAATCTGTATTATCTGATAAAGGTTTATTTACAGTAGTTCTTTTAATTTCAATTTCATTTAGTAGATTACTTTGTTTTCTAGCTTTCATATTATCCTGATATATTTGAAAAATATAAAATGTAGATAAAAGCGTCAATATTATTAATAAAACATATAAAATTTTAAATAAGTTTTTGTTATTAGAATTTTTCATAGCAAACTCCATTTTTGATTGAATATAAGTATTTTTATAAATAATATAAAGTAAAATGCGACATGTAAGTATTTTAAATAATTAAAATTAATCATGTCGCATTTAATATATAGTTATTTTCCAATGAGGTTACTTTATATTTAGAAATATTTTTTTGTAAGTGTAATTACTCCTAATGTTGATGCAACTAGAATTAGCATTGATAGTTCTAAAGTAAAGTCTTTACCTGTTTTTGGTGTGTTATCTTTTTCATTTGAAAGTTTTGCATAAAGGGTAGTATCAGTATTGAATGCAGTTTCAAAATTATATTCTGTTGTAAATGCTTCATCAGTATAGAATCCATCTATTATATAACCTTCTAGACCAAGTGTTGATAAGTCAATTCTAGAGATTAAATCTTCTTTAGTCAAAGTTGTACCTTGCATAACAGTAATTCCTACAGCTTTACCCATTAAGTTTATAGTAATTGATACATTTGGAGTATATTCTTCGCCACTGATATCTAAATCTTCTGATGCTTCATTACTTTGAAATAAAACATTATTATTTGGGTCTGTTACAACAATTTTGTTACCACTCATTGATATTTTATCAGATGATCCTTCTTTATTAACTAAATCAAATCCACTTAATTTATCATTAATTGCTATATAAACAACATTTTCTGTTTGGTTAGACGATAAAGTACCATTCATAATTATTGTAGGTTTATTATCACCAGTAGAAACACTATTTCCTTTTGCAAGCTCTATACCATTATTTGCACCTGTTCCATTTTTACCTAAATATAAATTTCTTATTTCTAATTGTCCAGCATTTACTATAACGCCACCGAATCCACTATCAGAAATTGTAACACCATCTAGTATTAAATATGCTCCATTATAACTTTGAGCACCATATTTGTCAGCATTTCTTAAGTTAAGATTTCTTAAAGTAAGAGTTGTTCCTTCTGAACCAGCTGTAATTAGAGAACCATTTTCTCCATTTCTTTGCCAATTTTCAGCATTTCTAGAAATTGTAAAATTACCACCATCAATAGTTAAATTTTTACCAGTTATTTCAAGTGGTCTTGTTAAAGCAATATTTGCTGTTAATTTAATTACATCTCCAGTTTTATTTGCACTTTCAACAGCTGCGCGTAATGTTTCTTCATTATAAACTTCTTTAGTGTCAGCTTGTGAGAAGTTTGGAATAAATAAAGCTAAAGATAGTATTAAAATAGTTAAAAAAACCTTTTTTATGTTTTTCATTTTAAATCAAATCCTTTCCATATAATTATATAAAATGCTATTTTTAAAAACTTGCTGTAACCAAAGTTAAATTAAAAAAATAGCATTTTGTAATATAAATCTAGTATTTACTATTCTTATTTTTTTATACAAATAAAGTTTTTTTTATTATTTTTTTGACATAATAAATAATAATTACTTAACATAGATGGAATTTTTTGTTGAAAATTATTGCAAATTATGCAAAAATATGGTAAAATATTTATGTTAATTATTATGCGTTAGGAGAGATATATAATGAGTTTTGAACCAAACATATTTGTTAATAAAATACAAAGAGTACCTACACCTAAAATGCAAGAAATGTTTAGAAAACATGAAAAGGAAATAAAATCATTGACATATAATGATATTAATACATTGTTTAATTATGCAGAAAAAAGAATTCGTGCACTAAAAAATGTGCCACAAAATGAAATAATGCTTAGTATGATGTTATTATCAGATTTAAGCAGACCTGTAATTTTAACAAGGCATAATATAGAAATATTAAAAAGTGCTGAAAAAGAATTAAAATCCCTAGATATAGTACCACTTATTGAATCGCTTGCTTATGTTGAATATGATAAGATACAAAAAGTATTGAATAACTATCATAGTTCACTTCCAAGTCAAACAATAGAAACGTTAATAATAAATTTGCCTGAAAATAGGCAAATAAAAGCTATTGAGATGTGTAAAAATGAGTTAATGAAAAGTGAAAATATTTCTTTTCTCAATTTTATGGCATCTATAAGCCAAAATGCACAAAAATATGTAATAGAAAATTTTGGAGACAAATTTTCAAATTTCACAGAAGAAGAAGCTAGGATGTTGCCAGGATATCTATATCAAGATAATATACAACTTTACACAAATAAATATCAAGAATTAATACAAAAAGAAGAAAATTTATACCAAATTATAATGTCATGCGAAGAGAAGAATCTAAGAGAAATATTATCTCAATATAAAGAACAATTGAAAGACCTAAATGCAGATGAATTAATGCAAATTCTTTGCTATAAAATAAGTGATCCGAAAGAATTATTTAATATTTGGATCGAAATGCCTGATAAAATAAAAGAAGTATCTACAGCGAACTTCAAAATATTTATAAAAAGATTGGAAAATGAAAAAAGATTAAATTCAATATATGACTTTAAAGAAAAATATGCTCAAATGGATATTGAAGACATAATAGAGTTATTTGAAAATGATACTGATGATATAAAAGCTAGAATTTTGGTTCAATATAGAGATAGATTTTCAGGAGAAGAATCAGATAGACTTAAAAAAATTATGACAAAAACTATAAGAGACAAAATGATAGATATATATTCAGATGAAATACTACAGAACTATGAAAAACAAATAGAAGAAGGCGTTGACCTAAAAAATGAATTGAACAATATAGTTAATAATTTGAAAGTAGATGGAGATAATAAATTATTTGATGATGATTATCTAAAAGCCATTTTATTATCTAGAATTTTATTAAAACGCAAAATTATTAATGATAAAAATGATAGTTACATTAGATTAGGGGAGAAATATTTAAAACATCTTTACAATAAGCTTGATAGAGATAATACAACAAATCAACTTATAAGTAACAGTTTATTTTATAGAATTGTAAAAGGGAATATAGATTTTAAGAGTATAAATAGTGACTTAAAAAGTGTAAAAGCTCTTTTGTATCTATATCGTAATCCAAAAGAAAAAGATATTGAAAAAATAGAAGACCTTGTAAATAATTTAAGTGAAAAACAAGTTGAATCATATAATATAAAATTTTACAAAAAATTATGTGGTGATATAAAAGAAAAATACAAAGATTCCCAACCATTAGAAGAAAACATACAAAAGTTAGCTTATAAATTATTTTTCTTTTGTGGATATGATAAAGCAAAAAAAATATTAGAAAATGATATAGGATTTACTACATTTGAATATATATTTAATGATTTGGAAATAAAGAAGATAGAACTTAATAAAGATGGAACTCCTAAAATGAATAAAAAGTTAAGTAATTTTCTATTTGGACATGGTAAAGATGAGAAAGATACAAATATAAATAAATTACTAAATGATAAAGCACGTAATTCTTATAAATATATATCTGGAATTTATAATGATTGGGATACAATTTATGAAAAATTACATGGAAATATTACTTTAAAAAGAGTTTTAGATTCATTTAAAAGCAATGATTTAAAACTAAAACCTAACGAATATAAACTATTAGACCCAATGCAAGAAATTGGAACAAATAATAAACAAATAGTAGAAGAAGCAAAAAAATGGTATAAAACAATGAGAGAAAAACAATATTCTAGTATACCCAAAGTTAAAGGGAATTTAGGCCATGAATATTCATATGAAATATTAGACTTGGACGATCCAACAGCATTAGCTGTAGGATATATAACCAGATGTTGTTTTTTAATAAATGGATTATCTAGACAATCTTTATATCATTCAATAAGTAGTAAAAATGGAAGAACTTTTGTTGTCAAAAAAAATGGAGAACTAATTGCCCAAAGTTGGATATGGAGAAATGGAAATGTTTTGTGTTTTGATAATGTTGAGACAAGAGGAAATTATAGTTATGATACATTATTAGAAGTATATAAAAAAGCAAGTAATGAGTTAATTGAAATATCTAACAAATCAGAAGACGAAAAAGAAAGTTTGAAATTAATAACTTATGGTACATCTGAATCTAAAATGTCAAGACCTGAAAAAGTGTTAGAATTAACTCCATTACCTAGTGTATTAGAAAATGTAAATTATAGTGATGCAAAGAGAGAACAATGTGTGCTTGCAGAAAAAGAATATAAGGATTTATACTATGGTGAAGTTTCTGCAAAATATAGAGATCCAAGACCTAAAATTATTGAATTAAAAGGTAATCAGATAAAATCACTAGATGTAGATCATATTTATGAATTGGATGAATTATTAGATTCAATTAAATATGAAAGTACAGGAAGTTTAAGAGATGGTTCTATTGAAGACTATCAATATATTATATGTAATAAAGATTGGTACATAACTATTAATAAAAAAGGACAAGTTGATATACAATTGTTAAAGAGAGATGAAAGGGCAATAGAAGAGTGTAAGGAGAAGGCAAAATTTATACTTGAAAATGTAAAATCTGATAAGATAGTATTTCCTATTGATATTGAAAATATAGGAGGTGAAGAAAGATAATGGAAGTTAAATTAGTTGATATAAGAAAAAAATTAAAGGATTTATATTTTTGTGAATATGATTATAGTTCACCAAGGGAAGTAAGTCAACGTTATGCAGTATCAGAAAATACAGTTTTTTTTGTGAGAGTTTTACTTGATACATTACCAAATGATGTTTCAGTAGATGAATTATTATTTACTATTCAACTGTTAATAAAAGATATAGAAAGTGGAAAATGTGGATTTCATCATTCTCCTGAAGTTGAAGAAAATTTTGAAACAGTATCAGAAAGGATAAAATATTCTGACGATTTACCAGTTGTTTTATCTTTTATCCCTAGAGTAGTAGACGAAATTTCAGGTACAAAATTTTCATTAGAGTTTTCTAAAAGATTTAAAGAAGATGTATTAGGAATATATAATATTGAAGAAGCTAAAGGAGATTACGGGTATAT
Source organism: uncultured Clostridia bacterium (assembly GCA_947594095.1). Next base: position 16,722 of record CANQEA010000024.1, read on the forward strand.
TGAGGTAGAAGAAGATTTTATTGATATTTCAAACAAAGACAAAGCAGAAGTTTTAGCAGGGCTATATAATAATAGCCAACCTATAGGAATGGGCATGGTAAATTATGATCCTACACCTATGACAACCGAAGTTGCAAGAAAAATATTAGAAAAAAAGCAAGATTTTGATTATTTATTGGGGAGACCACTTAAGATTTATTTAGGGGAAAATGTAATCAATGTTCGTGGATATAATTATGACAATGGAAAAAAATTAGCACAAAAAGTCATCTCAGGTTGTAGAAATATCAATGAAATAGGCAAAAATAAATTAAAGAAATTTTCTGACATGTTTACAGAACAAGCAAAAAAAGAAATTGAAGATGAGATTAAGAAAAAAAATAAAGAGAGGCAAGAAAAACAAACAATAGAACAGGAAACAGATAATCAAAACAATGATAATAGAAATTTAGATTATTTAAGAGTAGATACTTCAATATTACCACCAGCTAGAAGATTAATCGAAGAATCTGGATATGATATAACTGATGAAACATTAGAGTTTATAAAAAATGTTGAAAATCAAGCATATCAAGAAGAAATGAAATTGATGCAAGATGCAGAGAGTATTGATGATGTATCATATATTTATAATCATTATGTGGAAGAACTTACTATTGCAAGAAATAAAGATTGGTATATTATATACGGAAATGATGGAGATTCTATTGAAATAGCTGATATTGCATCTTTACCAGATAGAGATAAAAAAGCAAGTAGAGAAGAAATGCACAATTACATAACGAGAGTAATAAATCAAAAAGCCCACGAAGAGGGTAAATATGTAACTTTAAATGCAAAAGAAGATACATCATATAAAATGATATTGAGAATGGTTAATAATGGTGAATATGAAATAATTGAAGATACGCTAAATAGATGGAATGACGAAAATGAAGATATTATAATGCACAAATTAGTTTTACAACCTATTATACAAAGAGGTAGAGATGAGATAGAATAGTTTAAAAATAAAATTACCAATAAATTTTATTTTAAATATAGATGTGGAGGAAGCTTTAATGATTAATAAAAATGATTCATTGGGAATACCTAATTATGGTCCATGGTATTTAGAAACTTTACCAAATCAAG
>CANQEA010000025.1 GCA_947594095.1 uncultured Clostridia bacterium
TATTTTTACACACAAAAATTCCAGCGATTTCTCACTGGAATTTTTGCTTTCGGGTTTCTATTTTAGGACACCCTCTTGCTTTATTCTGTTTCCCTTATAATGTTATTCACATTTATTTTGAATTTTTCATAGGTTTCCTTTAAATCTTCAATCATATTGGGATTTATTTTATACATCGTCCATGTAATTTCATTGAAATACTCGGACAATCCAAATCCAAATTGAAAAGGATCTTTTTCTCTTGAGAAGTCAAAACCTTGTATTACAGAGAAAAGATGATTAAAATGTTCATTATATTCTCTGAATGTTCCCTGTTTCTCTGGTGTGTTTAACATACATAGAAAACCTTTAGAAAATATTTGCAACACGTTTAAAAGTGTTGCTTTCTCTCCTTGTAATTGCCGTACCTGTTGCTCTGTTAGTTTCATTTTTTCCTCCTAATTAAGAATAGAAATTTATATATTACTATGTTTTACATTTTATAATATATTTACATAATTGTCAATTTATATGGAATATTTTCTTTTTCTAATATTTCTTTTTCTCTATCTGTGCATGTTAATATTATAATTTGATTTTCTTGAAATTCTGTATTTAAATATTTTAATATGTTTTTTAACCTTTCTGTGTCGTAATATGCAAATGCTTCATCTAAAATTATTGGCATATTTTCTTCTGAAATTTCTTTTGCCATGGCAAGCCTTAATGATATGTATAATTGTTGTATTGTTCCTACACTTAATTTTTCTGCTGATATGTATTCTCCATTTTCTTTTTCTACAATTATTCCTTCTTCGTCATTTATTCTTACATTTTTATATTTACCATCTGATATTTTTTCTATATTTTTTGATAAATTTTCTGTGAATTTTGGTGTTACATTTTCTTTCATTTTTTGGTATGCTGTTTCTAATGCTTGTTTTGCTATTTCTATACTTTCATTTAATTTTAATAAATTTTCTTTTTCTTCTTTTAATTCTTCTAATTGCTCTTCTAATGATGATAATTGTTCTACTTTTGGCTCTATATTATTTTTATCTAATTCTAATGTATGATATTCTAATTTATTTTTATTTAATTTATTTTGTATATTTTCAAATTCTATATTTATATTTTGTAAATTAAAATAATAATTTATTTCATTTTCTTCTATATTATTATTTTTTAATTTTTCTTTTTTTAAATTTATTTCTAAATTAATTTTATTTTTTATTTTTTCTATTTCATCATTTTGAATTTTATTATTTTTTTCTAGTAAATTTATTTCTGTATTTATTTCATTTTCTTTTTGTTCTATATTTTGTTTTTCTATTTTTTCTTTATTTTTTATTTTATTTTTTGAAAAAATATTTAATATTATAAAAATTGTGAAAGCCAGTATTACCAATGGAATAAAAATATAATAAATTATTGGATTTTTTATAATAAATATATTTATTGCTATAATTAAAATTAAAAATAAAATTATTAAACTAAAAATTATATTATTTTTTTTATTTTTATTAGAATTATTATTTTCTATTTTTTTTATTTTTTCTTTTTCTGTTTTTAATTCTTTTATTTTTTCTTCATTATTTATTTTTATTTTTTCATTTAATTTTATTTTTTCATTTTCTATATTTTCTTGTTCTTTTATTTTTTTTATTTCTGAAATTATTTTTAATTTTTTTTCATTTTTTTCTATTTCTTTTTCTAAATTATTTTTTAATGTTTCTATTTCATATTTTTTTTCTTTGAAATTATTTATTTCGTTTATTTCATTTTCTGTTTGTTTTATTTTTTCGTTTATTATATTTATTGGTCTTTCTTGTGTTCTTTCTGTTCCTATTTCGTCTACTTGTTTTTTGTTTAATTTATCCATTGCTTTTTTATATGATATTTTGTCATCACCTGTCCCTGCTAAATTTGCAACTTTTTGTATTAAAATATTTTGTGTTTGCTTGTCTAATTTTACTTCTTCTTGCTCTGATATTAATGTGGATAAGAATAATGTTTCGTCTATTTTTGTTTGTTCAAAAAAGAATTGGTTTCCTGATGTTTTATCTATATTAAATTGTTTTGATATTTCTTCTGAATTTTCATTATATATTTTTGGATTTTTTTTATTAAAGTCCCTGTATACTTCAAATTTTTTACCGTCATCCAAAGTATATGTTAATTTCCCCGAGAATTCTTCTCCTAACCATGGCTTGTATCTATCATAATCTGAAAATTCTTTTCCTCTTTTATTTTTTGAAATTCCATAAAAAATATCTATAATAAATTTTAATAATGTAGATTTTCCACTTTCATTATTTCCTTTTATTATATTTATTTTTTCTGATAATTCTATTTCTTTGTTATTTAAATTTCCAAATGAATTTATTTTTAAATTATTTATTTTCAAGATAACACTTCCATTCCTATTTCTATGGCTTTTTCTATAATTTCTTGATTTATATTTTCTTTTATATTTTCTTGTTTTTCGCCATTTATTTTAAACTCTATGTCGGTCTGCTCATTTTTATTTGTTTTTATGTTATTTATTTTATTTAACATTTCTTTTGCAAAAAGCCCTTTTAAACTGACTTCGTTTGCTATTTCTTCTAATTTATAATTTATTTTTGTTTTATCTTTTATTTTTATAATATTTTTTATTTCTATTTTTTTATATAATTTATATGTATTTATTTCAAAGTTTCTATTTCCTATTAATATTATTTTATAATATTTATTTTCTTCTATATTTATTTCTGATATTTTTTGTATTAATTCTTCTATAGTATTTATTTCTGATATGTCTAATTCTTTTTCTATAAATTCTTTTTCGTCCAATTCTATGAATTCTATTTTGGGTTCTGTATTTTTATTTATTTCGCCTACAATCATTCCATGTTTTCCTAATTCATCAAACCCCATTGAAATTGTAGAGCCTGGATATATAATATTTTCTGTTAATTTTGGTTTATGTATGTGACCTAATGCTACATAATCAAAACCTATTTCTTTTAATTTACTAGATGATAATGTATTGTATGCCCTTTCTTCATCATGGCCACCATCTAAACTTGCATGTGTTAATAATATATTTATTTTTGTTTTATCTTCTATTTTTATATTTTCTATTTCTGATTTATAACAGTAAAAATCATCAAAACCAAAGCCATATAAATTGAATTCTGGCTCTTCTATTTTTTCTATTTGTGCTTTAAATATTTTTACATTTTCATTCCATATATATTTATTGTAGTATGAGTTTGATAAGTATGGGTCGTGATTTCCTGGTGCTATATATATTTTTGTTTCTGGAATTTCTTTGAATAAATTGTTGATGTATTCTATTGTACTTTGCCTTATGCTTTCTTGCTCGTACAAGTCCCCTGCTATAAATAAGTAAGGTATTTTATTTTCTTTTATGTAATTTATTATTTTTTTGAATACTTGCCTTTGATCTATTCTTCTTGCTTCGCCAAGTTCTCTTCTACTGCTTAATAGTGTGAAGGGCGTGTCAAAGTGCATGTCTGCTATATGTACAAATTTCATGTTTTCTCCTTTTTTTACATTATAATTTATTTTTTGTTTATTATATATTCATTATTATGAAAAGTCAATAAGTTTTTAAACATTTGTTCTTGTGTTTTGCATGAAAAATATCTTATGCTTTATTTCATAAGATATTTTTTATTATATTATTTTCTCGGTTTTTGTCTGTCCCTAAATTCCGGAATTTTAGAACCGTCCCCTTCTTACTATCCAAACTATAATTCCCGTTAGTATTATAAATATTGGTAATGCTATTATAATTATTGTTATAATTGTATTTTCTATTTCTGTTGGAACATATGTTATTAATCCAGTATCTTTTCTAACTGTTATTGTGTCTGTTCTTTGTGTTAATTTTGCTACTGTGTTTAATATTAAATCTTTATTATTTGCAAAGTATATTCCGTAATCATATGTTCCGCTTCCTATTTGTACTGGAAGGTCGCTTGCAAATATACTGTTTGAGAATATTGCTAATTCTGTTGTTCCGTTTTCTATTTTTTTTGTTATATATGCTCCTAAGCTTGCACCACCTGCGTCTTCGTCTCCTGCTATTCTATTTTTTGTTGTTTGACTTATATTAGTTCTATAAAATGCTGTTTCACTTGCCGTTACTAAATTTGTAACTTCTACATTTAGGTTTTCTAGTTCTTCGTCTGTTTTAAATTCTAATTTTCCTGGATTTATAAATATTACTCCATCTCCTGTTGATATATATCTTGTTATATCTGATGAATAGCTTAAGTCTGGCATAATTATGCTTGCATAGTTTCTTATCATTTTATTTGAGTCTTGCTCATATATATATCCTTTTCCTACAGATACTCCATATATATCTAATATTTGATTAAAGTTTTTAAAGTCTATGTTTTCTGTGTTTGGCTCTGTTAAAATTATAATTTTTCCACCATTGTTTATGTAATCTATTATTATTTGTTTTTCAAATTCTGTTATGTCTTCGTCTAAATCTGTAAAGAATAATACACTGCAATCTTCTGGTACACTACCACTTATTACTAAATCTATATTTTCTACATCATTTGCTTCATTTTTTAAATATTCTGTTACTATTTGTAATGAGTCATCATATCTTACATGATTTGTTACTATATATATTTTTGGTTTTTTTTCTAAGTTTACGTCTAATATTGCATTTGTTATAGATTCTTCGGTTATGTCTATTTGCTCATATGTTGTGTAGTCGTATGTGTATAAGTCTGCTGTTGTTAGGATTTTTGTTTTATCTTCTGTTTCTACAACAATTGCTGTACTTGTACTTCCTATACCATATTTCGTTACTAAATCTGGCCTTGTTGTTATGTCACTTATTTCTTCGTATGATATGTTTGAATTTTGCTTTGTGTATTGCTTTGCAAAGTTTACTACGTTTTCGTAATCTTGCATTCCAAATAGAAGTATTTTTGTTTCTTTTACATTTGCTATTTTGTCTTTTGTTTCTTGTGTTAATGTATATAATTTTTCTGTTGTTAAATCTATATCTTCTATTTGTGCATTTGCTAAAATTGTACTAATTGCTATATATATCGCTATTAACAATAATATTAAAATTATTGTTGTGATTGTACTTCTTAACCATTTATTCTTTTTCACTGTTTTACCTCCTTATTAATTTTCTTCTTGCCATTACTATTATTGTTAAAATGTTGAATAATATTGAAAAGGCAAGTAGACTTATTGTTTCTTCTATTGGTAATACTCCTGTTGTAAATGGGTAAAACTTATCTAATAATGCTACACTGTTAAATATATTTGATATTCCTGGTAAAAACCACATTATTATAAATGATGATATTGTAACAGTTGCTGCTATTATTTGATTTTCTGTTAAGCTTGATATAAACATTCCAAATGAAATGTATGCCATTGATAGTAAAAGGAATCCTATTAATGTTGTTATTGTTACTGATATGTCTGGTACTTTATAATAGCAAAGTATTGCGAAAAATACTAATGTAAAAAGTTCTGTTACTGCTGTTACAAGTACAGCTGCTATGTATTTTCCAAGTGTTATTCCTACCATGCTTCTTGGTGATGTTAATAGTAATTGTTCTGTTCCATTTTTTCTTTCTTCTGAAAACATTCTCATTGTTAATATTGGTATTATAAATGTTAATGCTTGTGCTGCGTAGTAAAACATGTATTCAAAGTTTGTTGACCCCAATGAAATTGCTGTTTCATAAAAGAATAAACTGCACATTGCTATGAATAAGCCTATAAATACGTACCCTATTGGAGATAGAAAATAACTTTTAAATTCTTTTTTTAATACTGCCCACATTATTTTTCTCCTCCTTCTTCTATTAATTTTATAAATGCATCTTCTAAGCTTACTTCTGCCTTTTTTAATTCAAATACTGTAATATTTTCTTTTGGTAATGTTTCTATAATTTTCTTTCTTATGTCTATATTTCCATCTGATATTAATTTGTATTGTTTTGTACCGTCTTCATTGTCTTTTACCATTTCTATTTTTTTAAGTCCTTCTATATTTATGTTACTCATTTTTTCTTCTTTATCTTCTACTGTGACTAATATTATATTTTTTTCTTTTACTTGTTCCTCTAGGTTTTCTGGTGTATTTATTGCTAAAATTTTTCCTTTATTTATTATTACTACTTTTTCACATATTTGACTAATTTCTGATAATATGTGTGAACTTAATATTACCGTATGTGTTTTTCCTAATTCTTTTATTAATTTTCTAATTTCTATTATTTGCTTTGGATCTAACCCTACTGTTGGCTCATCTAGTATTAATACGTCTGGATTTCCTACTAATGCACCTGCCATGCTGACTCTTTGTTTGTATCCTCTTGATAAGTTCTTTATGATTTTATTTTCTACTTCTTTTAAACCTGTCTTTTCTATTATACTTTCTACTTCTTCTTTTCTATTCTTTTTTTCTACTAGTTTTAATTCTGCCATATATTTTACAAATTCTTTTACTGTAAGGTCTGTGTATAGTGGTACATTTTCTGGCATATATCCTATTTGCTTTTTTACTTTTTTGGGCTTTTTTGATATATCATCTCCATTTATTATTACTGTACCCTCTGTTGGCTCTATAAATCCCGTTATTATGTTCATTGTTGTTGTTTTGCCTGCTCCATTTGGTCCTAAAAAGCCCATTATTTCACCGTCTTTTACTTCAAAACTTATATCATCAACAGCTGTTACTTTTCCGTATTTTTTCGTAACATTTTTTACTTCTATCAAAATAATTCCTCCTCTTTGTAAAAGTTTGTTCTACCACTTTCCGTAGCATTACATAGATTATCATTATCGTTTGTTTTTTGCAATATTTTTCACATATTTTTCACATTTAATTGATTTTCTCATATTAAGCAAAAAAATGAATATATTTTTATTTAAAAGAATTGTTTTTATTATATGCTGATGTAGGAAAGGAATGAATTTTAGTATGGTTAATTTATATCCGTTTTTAATTGCTTTTATTTTTGTTTTTATTTCTGAATTGGGTGATAAAACTCAACTTTTAGTTTTATCTTTTTCTTCTAAATTAAAGGCTACTACTATTTTAATTGGTGTTGCTTTGGGCTCTTTTTTAAGCCATGGTGTTGCTATTTTGTTTGGCAGTTCTCTTGGTTTTTTAGATAATGAATTTTTACATTTTTTATTGCAATTTTTAACTTTTTTATCTTTCCTTATTTTTGGTGTTTTTTCATTTATTCCTAAAAGTGCTAATAATGATAATTCTAAAAAGAATACTTTAATTAATAAATTAATTGGTTTGGGTATTGGTTATATTTTTATTATTGCTTTTTCTATTGCTATTGGTGAACTTGGAGATAAAACTTTTTTGGCTTCTTTAGGACTTGGTATAAGTTACCCTTCTTCTAAATTGTTTTTGATTTTTGGTGCTATTTCTGGTATGGTGGTTAGTGATTCTTTTGCTATTCTTTTTGGAAAATTTTTAAGTAGTAAGCTTTCTGAAAATTTTTTACAAAAACTTTCTGGTGTTTTGTTTATCATTTTTGGTCTTATTGGTTTTGCTAAATTGTTTTTTAATATTTTTTAAATATTTCTATAAATTAAAACTTTATATTTTTTATTGTTTTTTCTGTTTCATAATGATATAATCTTTTTACTTTTAATATGTAGAATATTTGTACATTTTGTCACTTTATGTATTTTGCATATGAAAAGGTATTTTTTATTAGAAAAACTTTAAAGTTTTGTGTTTTATGTATACTTTTTAAATAAAACATGAAAGGGTATGATTTATTATGAAATTAGAAAAAAATGACTTGTCATTATTATTTTCGAATACAGATATTCCTGATATTTTTTTCACAGAATATTTGTCTCAGGCTAATGGCGATTTTGTAAAAATTTATTTGTATTTATTGTTTTTATCTAAATATGATAAGGATGTAAAAATAAATGATTTATCTAAAAAATTGGATTTGCCATTAAAAACTATTCAAGATGGTATTAAATATTGGGAAGATTTAAGTGTTATTACTAAAAAGAATACTGGATATATTTTTAATAATCTTCAAGAAATCGAGCTTCATAAATTGTATAAGCCTAAAGTTTCTTTATCTGCTGAAGCTATTAAGCAAACTGCTCAAAACCAATATAGAGCAAAAGCTATTGAAAATATTAATAATGAATTTTTTCAAGGAATTATGTCTCCATCTTGGTATAGTGATATAGACTTATGGTTTAAGAAATATTCTTTTGATGAAGAGGTTATGATAGCTCTTTTCCGTTATTGTTTTAATAGGTCTGCTCTTCATAGAAATTATATTCAAACTGTTGCAGATGATTGGCACAAAAATAATATTAAAACTTTTAATGATTTAGATATGTATTATGAAAAACAAGAAAAATTGGTTAAATTATGTAAAACAATTTGCAAGAAATTGGGGTATACTAGAATGCTTACGCAGTATGAAGCTGCATATGTTGAAAAGTGGTCTATGGATTATGGTTTTTCTTTGGATATTATAGAAATTGCTTTGAAAAAAACTACTTCTAAATCTAACCCTAATTTTGATTATTTGGATAAGCTTTTGACTGATTGGCATGATAGAGGTTTAAAAACTGCTGATGACATTAATGCATTCTTATTGGAAATGAAACAAAAAAATAAGGATGTTAAGACTCTTGAAAAGAAATCTGGATATAATAATTATGATCAAAGAAAGTATGATAATTTGAATAGTTTGTATTCTAATTTAAAACTTTAAACTATAAGGGACGGGGTTAAATAGTTTAGTTCCACTAAACTATTTAACCCCGTCCCTTATAGTTTAAAGTTTAATCTTCTGAATTATTTACATTATCTATATTATCTACGTCTACGGTTTCTATACTTACAACTTTTCCACCGTCATTTGTTCTCATAAGAGTAACACCTTGTGTTGATCTTCCTAATACACTAATGTCTTTTACATTGATTCTTATTATTGTTCCTTTGTCTGTTATTAACATTACGTCTTGATCATCTGTTGCTATTCTAACTCCTATGATATTTCCGGTTTTTGGTGTTATTTTGTATGTTATAACTCCTTTTCCTCCTCTGTTTTGAACTCTGTATTCATCTAATTCTGTTCTTTTTCCAAAACCATTTTCTGTTATTGCTAGTAATGTTGCATTATTTCCTGCAATTATTGATTCCATTCCTATAACGGAGTCATCATCATCTAGTCTAATTCCTATAACTCCTTGTGCCGTTCTTCCAACTGGTCTAACATCTTTTTCATCAAATGTTATACACATTCCTTTTTTAGTTACTAAAACAACATTGTCTTCTCCGTCTGTTAATCGTACTTCTATTAATTCATCATCTTCTTTTAAAGTAATTGCAAGTAATCCTGTTTTTCTTGCTGAATTGTATTCTAATAATTGTGTTTTCTTAATTAATCCATTTTTTGTTCCCATTAATAGATATTTTCCTTCAGCAAAATTTTCTAATGGTATTACTGCAGATATTTTTTCTCCTGGATCTAAACTTAATAAGTTTACTATTGCTGTTCCTCTTGCTGTTCTTCCTGCTTCTGGTACTTCGTATCCGCGAAGCCTATATAGTTTTCCTTTATTGCTGAAGAATAGTATTGTATCATGTGTAGATGCTGTAAAGATTTGTTTTACGAAATCTTCTTCTCTTGTAGTCATTCCTGTTATTCCTTTTCCACCTCGTTTTTGACTCTTATATGTGTCTACTGGCATTCTTTTTATGTAGCCAAAGTGTGTTAAAGCAATTACACATTCTTCTTCTTTTATTAGGTCTTCTACATCTAATTCCCCTTCTGCTGCTACTATTTTTGTCTTTCTTTCATCACCATATTTTTCTTTAACTTCTAATAATTCTTCTTTTATTATGTCAAATACTAACTTTTCGCTACTTAATATTGCTTTTAAGTGTTCTATTAATTCCATTAATTGTTTGTATTCTTCTTCTATTTTTTCACGTTGCAAACCTGATAATGTTTTTAGCCTCATGTCTAATATAGATTGAGCTTGTATATCTGAAAGTGAAAATCTTTCCATTAATTTTTCTTTAGCGTCATCATATGAATTTCTTATTATGTTAATTACTTCATCGATATTATCTATTGCTATTCTTAAACCTTCTAATATATGTGCTCTTGCTAAAGCTTTATCTAAATCAAATTGTGTTCTACGTAATATAACTTCTTTTCTGTGTTCTATATAATAATGTAAACATTCTTTTAAAGTTAATATTTTGGGTTCTCCATTTACTAATGCAAGCATTATTATTCCAAATGTATCTTGCATTTGTGTGTTTTTGAATAATTGATTTAGTACAACTTGTGCGTTTGCATCTCTTTTTAATTCTATTACTATTCTTACTTTATGTTCCCTATCAGATTCATCTCTTAATTCAGATATTCCTTCTATTCTTTTTTCTCTTACGTAACCGGCTATTGTTTCTATTAATTTTGCTTTGTTTACTTGATATGGTAATGAATTAACAATTATTCTTTGTTTATTACCACTCATTTCTTCTATTTCTGTTTCTGCTCTTACAGTAATTTTTCCTTTACCTGTAGTATATGCCTCTTTTATTCCTTCTCTTCCTAATATTATACCTTCTGTTGGAAAGTCTGGTCCTTTTATAACTGTCATTAAATCTTCATCTGTTACTTCGTCTTCTTCTATTATTTTTATAATACCATCTATTACTTCTGATAAGTTATGTGGGGGTATGTTTGTAGCCATACCTACGGCAATTCCTGAAGAACCATTTACTAATAATGCTGGTATTTTTGATGGTAATACTACGGGTTCTTGTAATCTGTCATCAAAGTTAGGCATAAAGTTTACTGTATTTTTTTCAATATCTTCTAGCATTAATTCTGATATTTTAGACATTCTTGCTTCTGTGTAACGATAGGCTGCTGCTCCATCACCATCAATAGAACCAAAGTTTCCATGTCCATCAATTAATGGATATCTTAGTGAGAAATCTTGAGCCATTCTTACCATTGCATCATATACTGATGAGTCACCATGTGGATGATATCTACCTAAAACATCTCCAACTGTTGTTGCTGATTTTCTATATGGCTTGTCTGATGTTAATCCATCTTCATACATTGTATATAAAATTCTTCTATGTACTGGTTTTAAACCATCTCTTACATCTGGCAATGCACGTGATACTATAACACTCATAGCATAGTCTATATATGCTGTTTTCATTTCTGCTTCTATATCTCTGTCTATTATTTTTCCATCTCTGTCTTCTGCCATTTTTTTACCTCTTTTCCGTTTTTTTCTTACTCGTTTATTATACTTTAATTAATTTATTTTTGCAAGAAATTTTATTAAAAACTTTCTATAACCTTTACGGCTTGAAGTAAAATGTTGAAAATGCTTTTGAATTTTTTATGCTAATATTTTTGCTAATTCTTTTTGTTCTTCTGTTAAGTCAAAATTTTTGCCATTATTTTTTATTAATGTATGTAAATTTTCTATTGTTCTTGCTTCTTTTAGTGTGTTTTCTAATGGAATTAATTGCTTTAATTCTGTTTTCATTTTATTGTACTCTTTTTGCATTCCATCAAAATTCTTTTCTTCGAAATATTCTTTCCAATTATTTGAATATTTTTGTAATTTTTCTATGCTTTTTAATTGATTATTAAATTCACTTTCTATATTATTTGATATATTATCTAAAATAATATTTTTTCCATTTTTTATTGTATTTGTTATTGCTTTAGGTATTGATATTATTTTTGAAATTTTATCTATTGCAAAATCTAATACTCCTGATATTCCATCTATTAAACCTCCATTTTTTATTGCTGTTTGTGCTTGTGAAACGCTTTCAAAATTTCCTGTAATAATTCCTAAAGCACTTTTTCCAAAATCTATTGCTGTGTCTATTGCTTTTTTTACTCCTTCTCCAAAACCTTCTTTTATAATAGTATCTTTTATATCAATTATTTGGTCTTCTATAAAATTAGGTAATAATGCTCTTAATCCTATATCTAACCCTGCATTTATTGTTTTTCCTAAAGTTGTTTCTAAAAAATTTTTTTGTTCATTATCTTGTAATATTGGTTCATTTTGTTTTAATGCTAATTCCATAATTTTTTCCATCCTTTCTTATTTTTTTATTAAATTTTCCATTTTTTATTTTTCTTATTATTAAATTGTAATCTTGTCTTATTTCTTTATTTATCTTTCGTATTTTTTTGTTAGCTATTAAATCATATTTTGCATTATAATTTATTTTTCCTATTATTTCGTAGTCATTAAAAATATTTTTTAATATTCCCATATCTAGACTTTCTTCAGTATATTTATTTACAATTATTTTTATATTTTTTATTTTTTTAGAATAAATTTCTAATAATTCTTTTGCTTTTTGAATTTCTATTAAATTTCCCCCTATTAAAAATATAAATAAATTTGTATTTTCTAATATAGGTTTTGTTATAATATCTGTTTCAACAAAAATATATTTATACCCTTGATTAAAATTTACTCCTCTCGTATTTAAATAAATATTTTTATTTATTTTTTTGTAATCAATAAATGATTTTGCATTTAAAGTAAGAATTAATATTTTTTCCATTTTTGTTATTGTTTTTGCAAGTATTAATGAAAATGTTGTTTTTCCTATTCCTCTTGTTCCTAGTATTGTTATTATTTTTTTATTTTCTTTTGTTTCTATATAGTTTTCATCTTTTATTATTTTTATTAAATTTTTTAATTCTATTTTTTCATCAACTATTTTATAAATATTTTTATTTATTATTTTTTCATAATTTTTTTCAACAAATAATATTATTTTTATTTTATTATTTTTTTCTTTTATTATATTTATCATTTCTTCTATTTTATTATTTGTATATATTTTTTTACTAATTAATAGAAAATCAATTTTTTTATATTTTTCTATTATTTCAAAAATTCCATCATCATAACATATATCATTTGCTAATATTTCTATATTCTCTTCTTTTTTTAATTTTTCATTTAGTTCTGGATTGTTCATTGCTGTTATTATTTTTATCATTTTTACTCTCCTATTCTACTAATTTTTTTTCAAACTCTGATGCTTCTACCTTCGCTAAAATATGGTCTTGTCCAACAAACATTATGCATTCACCTCTTTTTAATGATTTTATTTCTACTTTTTCTTTTTCTGATAAATTTGTATAATTACTTAATAAATTTATATTTTCTTCTTCTAATGAGAAAAATGTTTTTATTGATGAATTATTTAATATACTTTTTCCATATGTTCCATTGTCCAAACTAAATAAATCTGAAATATCTTGTGTTATTGCAACTCCACTACCTCCATATTTTCTAATTGTTTTAAATATTTTATAAATAAAACTTGCTACTTCCTTATTTGATGTTACCCCTATTAGTCTCCATATTTCATCTAAATAAATTGCTTTTTTTATATTTCTATCTTTTTTTATTTTGTCCCAAAATAATTCTGTAAATAAATACATTCCGTATTTTAAATTATCTTCTCCTAATTCATATACGTCTGCTACAATAAATTTATTATTTAATTCTACATTCGTATAATTATTAAAAAATTTTAAAGAGCCTTTTATAAAAGGAATTAATTTTATTTTGAATATTTCTGTTCTTTTATCTTTTTCTAAAACTTTATAAAAATCTTCTAAAATTGGCATATCTGTACTTTCTTTAAATTGTTTTTTATTTTTATATAAAGATTTATCATTAAAGTTTATTCCTTTACTTTTATATACTTCTATTATTTTTTCTTCTAATATTGCTTTTTCTTCTTCATTTATTTTTCCAAATATTAAATTAAAAAAGCCTATTAATTTATTTATTTTAGCTACTAAATATCCCTTTTCTCCATCTTCTAAACTTTCTTTTCTAATATCAAATATATTTATATATGTTTCTGAACTCGGACCTATTTTTAATAAAGTACCTTCTAATTCATCACATATTTTTGTATATTCTCTATCAGGATCTATTATGTATTGTTCTATTCCCATTAATCTATATCTTAATGCTAACAACTTTATGTAAAAAGATTTTCCTGCTCCACTCGTTCCAAAAATACACATATTGGCGTTTTTATATTTATTTGTGTTATATCTATCCACAAATATTAAAGAATTATTGTATATATTTGTTCCTATAAAAACACCTTCCTCATCAAAAATTGCAGATGATATAAATGGATATGTACAAACTAAACTAGAAGTTAAAACATTTCTTTTAGATACATCTTTTAAATCTTCACTATTTTTCATTATTGGTAAGCTAGAAATAAAAGCTTGTTCTTGCCTAAAATATGCTCTTCTTAATTGCATTCCTCTACTTTGAATAATTCCTTCTATTTTATTTAATAGATATTCTAATTCTTTTTTATCTTCAGAATATGTAGTTATGTAAATATATAAATAATAAATTTCTTCATTATTTACTTGTATTTCTTTTCTTATATATTTTGCATCATTGTATGTAAAAGCTGCTATATCTATATCTTGCCTATTTTCATTTCCACCTTTTAAATCTGCCCCTACTGTACCTATATGATATGTTAAATCTTTTACTATTTTATATGGATTTTGTTTTTCATAGAATATTGATATATTTAAATTTATATTTGAATCAATTATAGATTTTAATAATAAATCTGTTTGTTCTCTATAATAATTTATTATTAATAATGAAGAATAAAAAATGTTATCTATTTCTACATATTTTGGATTAGAAAAATTAATATAACTCGGGGATATATAATCTTTTTCATTAAATGTTCCCTCTATTTTGTTTTCTTTATTTTCTTTTTTCTTTTTTACTTTTTCCATTATATTAATTACTATTTTATTATTTTTTATTTTATTTATTATTTCTGTTTTACTTATAATAATCGCCCCCTTATTTATTTTGTAAAAATAACCTTCTATTAATAAAAGAATATAATATTTCTTTTATTTCTTCTTTTTTATTTATATCTTTCACTATATTTCCGCATCTTGATAAACACTCTTTTATTTTGAAATATTTATCATTTAATTCTTCTATAATAATATTTTCTAATTTTTGAATTTCTTTTGGATTTTTTATTATGATATAAAAATTTTTATTTGATGATTTTTTGTTTTGATTTAATTCTTTAATATATTCAATATAATTTTCTGATATTTTTTTTATTTTTTTGCTTTCTATTTTTTGCTCTGTTTTTATTTTGGAAATATTTTTAGATAAATCTTCTTTATTACTTTGAATTAAAATTTGAATATTAAAATTACATGTTTTTAAAAAAATTTTATAAGAATTTAAAATTGCCTCTTTTTCTAATTCTGATTTTAAATTAAAATTTATTGGTATTACTTTAAGTATTTTTATATATGATAAATCTTTCAGCTTTATAATTCCATTATCTAATATTTTTTCAAAAGGCAACCATTCTTGAACTGAATTATTTTTTTTCTGCATTTTTTCCCTTCCTTTTTTGTTTTTATGTAAATAGTTTACTACCCGTTTTTTTGTTTGTCAATAAAAACTTTTCGTCTTTTTTCTACATTTTTCTCACTTTTATATATAAAAAATTTATGAGTTGCTATTTTTTTATGCCTCTCATAAATTTTATAATTTTAACATTCTTCTAATGCTATTAAAAATATTTCTTCTACATCGTTATATATTTTTTCTGCATCTTCTATGTTTAATGATTTTCCTTCTTCTCCTTTACCTATTTCTATTGTAAACCCTGGTTTGTTAAACTCGTTTATAAACCAATCTTTATAACCAGCAAATGATGAATTATATTCCGGTGTTGTTAGTTTATATCCACTTACTTTTTCGAACTTTTTTCCTATTTCATATGCTTTTTCTAATTTTTTATCTAAATAGCTCCAATATATTTCTTCTCCTTGTGAATGTAATGATATACTCATATCAAAATTATTTATTCTTGTAAAATTAATCATATTTTTTGTTTCTAATTCTGATACTGCATTTGGACCAGCATAATCTCTTGGTCCTGGAGAAGTTATTCCTTTTTTCTTTTTGTTTTTTACTGCTTGTTCCCATCCAGCTGGATAATTTAAATTTAAATCCACACCTGTGGATTTTATTAACTTCCATATATTAAAAAAATAAAAATATTTACAGATGCAAGGTGTTTGACAACATCTTGTTTTTTGATTTACCAAAAAATTACATTTTTTAACGAATAGTAATTGAAATTCTCATAAAAATGTGTTATAAAATTTATAATCTATATAATTCAAAATTTTATATTTTAATTCCAGCAAATTTCTTATAATTCTATTATGTTTAAATTCTTGAAAAACTCCGCATTTTATGATATTAAATATACGGGTGAACAATAAATGAATAAAAATAAATTAGAAAAAATTGGAATAGTAATTTTGGCGATTGTAATTCTTATAGTAATGTTTATAGGAATTAACGAAAGTAGTAAAAATGAAAATGTTGTAAACAAAATAGAAAATAATAAAATTTCTTATGAAATAGATAATATTCCTGATTATAGTGGAGAAATTTATGTTTTAATAAATAATGATATTCCTGAATTTTCATTAGAAGATTTGAATATTGAAGAAGATTATTATTCAAATTTAAAAGATGAAAAAGTACGGAATGGCAATGATTAAAACTTGTTGGAACAAGGCAAATGAAGATGAAGAGAAAGATGATTATAGTTCTATTAATCCAACGGGATTTAAACAGAAAAAATATGAAACTAATATTGTTCCAGGTGGTTATCTATATCATAGATGTCATATAATTGCTTGGAAACTTGGAGGAATAGATGTAGACAAAAGAAATTTAATGACTGGAACGCAAAGTTTTAATGTAAATGGTATGAAAAAATTTGAAGATAAAGTTTATGATTACTTAAAACAAAATCAAAGTAATCATGTTTTATATAGAGTTACGCCATATTTTGATGATAACAATGAACTTGCAAATCGGTGTAAATATAGAAGCATATTCTATTGAAGATAATGGAAAATTACAGTTTAATGTATATGTATATAATGTGCAAGATGGAATTGTTATTGATTATGCAACTGGAGAAAGTAAATTAAAAAATTAGGAGGAAAAATTATTGGATTTAAATTTATTTGAAGACAGAAAAAACAATAATAATTTTGTAGAAAAATTTATAGAAGAATTAAAAAATTCATTAGAAAAAATAATGAAAAGAGACGAAAATATGAAAAATGAAAATGACGATTTAGAAGAATATAATTTATTCGAAAAAAGGAAAACTTTTTTAGATAATAAAAGTAGAAAAGGTAATGATTTAGCGTGGATTACTGATGAAAATTCCGTATGTATATCAGAACATGGTGATGGTGGTTTATGTTTTATATCTGAAATAAATCTGCCAAAAAATATAAATGTTCGGTGAAGTTTATGAAAAAATAGATGGGAAATATGTTTATAATAAAAACTTAACAGAAGAAATAAATAAAATTGTAAAATCTAATTGACAAATAAACAAATGTTTGATATAACTATGATAGTTAGTTTGAAAATATAATAATTTTATATAATAAAAAGAAAGGATGAAAAAATTTGAAAAATAATATATTAAGAGCAATTAT
>CANQEA010000026.1 GCA_947594095.1 uncultured Clostridia bacterium
TTCACTAATTAAAATTGCAAGTGAACTTGCAAGGCCAATTAAATCACAATATGATAAATTATAAAAAGACATAAAAAATCACCTTGTTTTATAATATGTTTGAAAAATAAAAAAGTTTATGATAATAAATAATTCATAAGCTTTTATTTTTTTAAATAAAAATATTATTAAATTAAATATAAATTTTATTTTAATTAAAATTATTAAAATAAATTTTATAATAAAAATATTTTAATAAAAAATATTTATAATTAAATAAAAAATAATAAATATTAAAAAATTAAATAATAAAATAAATAATAAATAAATTAATTAATTAAATAATTTTTATATTATTTAATCAAAAATAAATAATATAAAAATATTAAATAAAAAAATAAAAAATTTTAAAAAAATAAAAAATTTTAAAATTTTTTAGAAAAACACAAAAAATAATTCATTATATACCGAAAAAACGTTTGAGAAATCTGTAAGGATATAGATAAAAGCATATCAAGTTCATTACAGGTGTAATTTGAAAACAAAAAGGAGAAAAATTTTTCACATAAGAATAATTAAACAACGGGCATTGCATTACGAACAATTATTATGTATATTGAATTATGTAGATATGCACAAAATAAATTCGGGGATTTGCGTGGATACCTAAGATAAATTACAAAATGTCGCTTTTATAAAAATAACGCAATAAAGTATAATAAATTATAAAAAAGCATCATCAAATATTATGTTAAATAAGCAATATTTACATGACTATTAAGCTATAAAAACAACGAAATGAAAATAAAAGAGAGTAAACATTACAAATAAATGACATGATGATCAATGTACAAAAAATACGGTTTACAATAATTTTGTTTTTGATTTTTTCAAAATTTGTATGTTGGTATATTTGAGTAAATATAAAATTTTAGAAATTTAAAAAATTTTTTAGTTAAATAATTAATAAAAAATAAATAAAATAAATTTAATTATTTTTAATTTCATTTAATAATTTTAATTAAAATAAAAAATTATATTTAATAAAACCCCTTTATTTCTTTAGGCAGAAATATTTACGATTAATTATTCAAATTAAAATTATTATTAATTAAATATAAAAAATGAAAAATAATATATAAATTTATATTTTAAAAAATAATAAATAAAATAAAATAATAAATAAATTAATTTAAAAAAATAAATAATAAATAAAAAATAAATAAAAAATAAATAAAAAGTTTAATAAAAAATTAAATTAAAAAATTTAATGTATAAAAATTTGAAAATAAGAGATAAAAAATTTAAAATTATAAAAAATTTTTAATAAAATTAAGTAAGAAATTCATACATAAAAATAAAAAAATAGTTTCAAATATTTGACATTATGAAAACCAAAAACAATGAATTTTTTTCAATTTGGAACAAGTGTGTTTTTACTTAAACCCTAAGTATTTTTATAATATATTTTTACAATTTTTATTGGACAAAAAAGGTAATTTTAATATACGACATAAAATAAAACTTTGTAAGCAAAAATACAAACAAAGTTTTAAAGTACAAATTAAACTAAATTTAAAATTTCACAAATATTTTTTGTTGAATTTGGTTTTGCAAGTTTTTTAGTAGCCTCTTTCATATTTTTTAATTTTTGTGGATTAGAAAATAAATCATTTAAAATAGAAATAACTTCATCTTGTTTTTTTATCCAAATTCCAACTCCATGCTCTTCCAAAAATTCAGCATTTTCTTCTTCTTGACCAGGAATAGGATTAATAATTATCATAGGTAAGCTAGATGCTAAACTTTCAGTTGTTGTCATTCCACCCGGTTTTGTTACAACTAAATCTGAAATACTCATAAGTTCTGGAACTTTATCAGTAAAGCCAAGAACTTTTACAGAATCATCTCTATTATATTTTTTAGCAATTTCTTCAAAAGCATTTTTTAGTTTTTCATTTTTCCCAGAGATTACGACAATTTGACTATCAGTACAGAAAGACACAAAACTATCTAATATTTCAATAGTTCTAGTTTTTCCAAGTCCAAATTCTCCTCCACCAAAGAAAAGAATATTTTGTTTATTATCTTTTAATCCAAAAGATGCAAGAATATCTTCGCGTACATAATTTTTTGAAAATTTGCTAGATAAAGGAATTCCTGTTACAAAAACTTTTCCTTCTCCAACATTTTTATTTATTAAATAATTTTTCATTTTATCATTTGCAACAAAAAAATAATCTTCATATTCATGCCCAACTAACCATTGGTCATGTGGAGCAAAGTCTGTCATAATAGTTGCAATTTTAGATGAAATCTTTCCTTTTCTTTTTAAGTAGCTACACATTTGACTTCCAAAAGGATGTGTAGAAATAATTAAATCAGGTTGTTTTTCTCTTAATAATTGAAGCAACTTAATTGCTAAAATTTTATTTGACCTGGATGTAATATGAGCTAAAGGGCCTTTTTGAGAATCACTATAAACTCTTCCCCATACCCATGGCATTTTTTTAGCTGCTTCTCTATATGCTGCAGTAGTTATTTTTTCAATAGTTTTATTTACATACTTCATACAATCAATCATTTCCACATTTATTGATGAATTGTTTAAAGTTATATATTCATAAATAGATTTTGCGGCATTTAAATGTCCTCCACCATAAGATGCGTAAAATATTAAAACTTTCATAAACCCTCCAAAATATTTAATAAAATATTTGTTTAATTACATATAAATAATTTTATCATAAAAATAAAAATTTTTCAAAAAATAGAATATTTTTATATAAAAAATAACAAAATAAAAAAAACATATAAAAATAGAAAGAGGTTTATAAATTTGAAAAATATAGTAAAAATATTTATTATGGCAGTTTTATTAATAGTTTTATTTTTAATTACTGTCATATTTGGAGAAAATAATTTAAAAGAAAATGTAAGTTATGCAAGCTCTAGTGGAACATCAGATATTCAATTAATGGCAAGAGCGATTAATGGAGAAGCAAGGGGAGAGCCATATGAAGGACAAGTAGCAGTTGGAGCAGTTATATTAAATAGAGTAAAAAGCTCACAATTTCCAAATACAATTTCTGGAGTAATATATCAATCAGGAGCTTTTACTGCTGTTGCTGATGGACAAATTAACCACCCAATTGCAGAAGATTCAACTGTTTACAAAGCTGCACAAGATGCCAAAAATGGATGGGACCCAACAGGGGGATGTATTTATTATTTTAACCCTGCAACTGCAACTAACAAATGGATTTGGTCAAGACCACATGTAAAAACAATAGGAAAGCATCGTTTTTGTAAATAAATTATAAATGTTAGGAGAGAGTTTATGAATAAATTAGTAGATTGGAAAAATAGATTGAAAAAAGGTCACATGTTAAGTGTAATATGTGTACTTGGAATAATTGTAATAGGTTTAGGTATTATACTTTATAATCAACAAAGAGAATACAGACAAGCATCAGAAAATTCGTATAATATGGCATTTTATGAATTAGTAGGATATGTACAAAATGTGGAAACATATCTTGCAAAATCATTAATTTCGAAAACACCAGAGCATGGAGCAGAAACTTTAACAAATGTATGGAGAGAAGCAAACTTAGCACAAAGTTATTTGTCAAGGCTTCCTATAGAAAGCCAAGAGCTGGAAAATACTGAAAAGTTTTTAAACCAGGTTAGTGATTATAGTTATTCATTATCTAGAAAAAATATTTATAATGAAAGTTTATCCCAAGACGATTTAAATAATTTGAAAGATTTGCATAATTATAGTCAAGAACTAGAAAATACATTAAACCAATTATCAGAAGACCTAAATTCTGGAAGATTTAAATGGGATGAACTTACGGATAAAGGAACAATAGCATTTGCACAACAAGTAGATAATATATCAAAAGAAAGCTTTAGTAACTTGGAAGAAAACTTCCACGAATATTCTGGATTAATTTATGATGGTGCATTTTCTGAACATTTAACTAATCAAGAAAAAAGAGGCCTAACTGGAGAAGATGTAACAGAAGAACAAGCAAAAGCCAGAATAGAAGAAGTAATTGGAAAAGATAACATAAAAGAAATAATTAATTTAGGATTATCTGAAAACGCAACAATACCTGTTTATGATTTTTCAGTAACAAAAAATAATGATGAAACTATTTCAATTTCAATTGCAAGAAAAGGTGCACATATTGTATATATGAATGCAAATAGAGATGTTACAGCAGAAGCAATAAGTCAAGAAAATGCAAATAAAATAGGAAAAGACTATTTAGCAAGTCTTGGAATCCCTAACATGAAAGAAACTTATTATTTAAAACAAGAAGGAATTGTAACTATAAATTACGCAAGTGTTCAAAATGATGTTGTTATGTACCCAGATTTAATAAAAGTAAAAGTTGCTTTAGATAATGGAGAGATAATGGGATTAGAAACATCTGGATATTTAAATAACCATGTAGTTGATAGAGATTTATCAAAAGTAGCTATCACAAAAGATGAAGCAAAGAAAAACTTAAACCAAGATTTACAAATTGAATCAGAAGGTTTGGCTGTAATCCCAACAGAATGGCAATCAGAGATACTTTGTTATGAATTTAAGGGAAAGGTTGAAGACCAAGAATTTTTGGTTTATATAAATGCTGAAAATGGAAGAGAAGAAGATATATTATTAATAACAAATACCCCTAATGGAACTCTTACTATGTAAAAAATTTTTTAAAGCTATTGACAAAGAATAAAATTATGTTTAGAATAAACCTGGAGCAAATCTATTTTTGTAAATAGAAGCACATTGAAAATTAAATTACCTTTGTATAAAAAATAGAGAAGAATTCTATTTACAAACATGGAAAAAATAAAACAAGAAATTAAAAAATCTTTAAGTATAGTACTTAAAGATTTTTTTGTATTTATAATAATTAGATTATAATATATAAAAATAGCTAAAAATACAAGAAATTTCTTTATAAAAATTTAATAAAATATTTTTTCATATTTATGAAATTAAATACTTATAATTATTGAAAAGTCAGTAGTTATGAATATTTTTATTATCTTTAAGTACTATACTAAAAGACAAAAGTCGACAAAAAAAGACAAAATTGTTGACGATAAAACCAACTATTCATATAATAACTTTAATGCATATTAAAAGTACCTGTATGCTAAATTTATTCTAATGAATAATAAAGCAAAATATGGAAAAGCTAAACAAAAGAAAGTGAGGAAAAGATATGTTAAAAGTAGAAAAGCTAAATGAAAATCAAAAAACGAAAAACAAAAAAGTACAAACAAAAAACAAAGGTATTACATTAATAGCTCTTGTTATCACAATAATTGTAATTTTAATCTTAGCAGGAGTAAGTATTAATACATTATTTGGAGATAATGGGTTATTAACAAAGGCACAGGATGCAGTAAACGCAAATACAAGAGCGGGAATAAAAGACCAAATAGTAACAGAAGTGTTTGCAAGCTACAATAATAAAGGAGAAATAGACAAAAGTCAATTAAATAATAATTTAAAAGCACATATACCAGGAATAATGCATGATGGAAATAGTTTAGAAGAAAGTCCAATAACAACTTTACCAGCAAATGTAGAAAAAGATGGATACAAATTTACAATAGAATCAGATGGAACAGTAACAGATATATTAGTAGGAGGAAATTCAAACACACCAGAAGTCAATGATAAGCCGACGATACCAACGGGATATACAGTGTCAACAGACCAAGGCGAAGATTCAGTAGCAGAAGGACTGGTAATAAGTGATAATAATGGTAATGAGTTTGTATGGATAGAAGTGCCAAAGACAAAAGAAGTATACGAAAAAACGGGATTAGGTATAACAGATTTTGATAAAAATTATGAAAACATATATAATGATTTAAAAGCGTATAGTTCATCATATGGTACTCCCGATGATACATTTTACGACGGATGTGGATTTAATGATTCAACTGAATATAACAAAGCAAAGAACAAAATGTTAAAGAGTGTATATGAAAATGGAGGATTTTGGATAGGAAGATATGAGGCAGGAATAGAAGGAAGCATAGAAACGGATACAAGCGGAGAAGAGAAAACAGCAAAGCCAAGAACAACACACGAAGATATAACAGATAGTTCACCCAAAGCAGTAAGTAAGCCTAATAAATATCCATACAATTATGTATATTGTAGTGAAGCACAAAAATTAGCAAGTGAAATGCCAACAAGCGGAGAATTAACGAGTAGTTTAATGTTTGGAGTACAATGGAACTTAGTGTGTAAGTTTTTAGAAAATACATTAGAGCCAACAGATATAAACAGTAATAGTGGAAAATGGGGCAATTACAATGATGTATCATTCTCACTTGATAGAGGAAAATATTCAACAAACAAAGGTTCAACATGGACAGAATATACAGAGGATAGTGGAGAATATGTGAAGGAACATATAAAACAAGGAGGAAGCGGAAATACAAAATCTGTATTATTAACAACAGGAGCAAGTGACAGAAATTGTAAATTAAACATATATGATTTAGCAGGAAATGAATATGAATGGACTCTTGAAAAGAGTGACGATCCCGACTTCCCTTGTAGACGTAGGGGAGGCAGTTACTCCGAGACTGGTGGTTGTTCGGCGAGCATCGACCTGAACTTCGGTACGTTTAACAATGATAATGACATTTCCTTCCGCGTTACACTTTACTAGTGAGACTGAGCTTTAAAGCTGTGAAACTAAAATTATGAGTAAAAGTAGATATATAAGTACAAAATCTGAAAAGAGAAATTCTAATAAGTAGAAACACGTTAGAATTTCTTTTTTTCATCCAAAAGGATTGACAAAATACAAAAAACAGTATATTATTATGTTACTTTAAAATCACAATTTTATTTAACTATTTAAACTTTTCATTCTATATTTATATCTACGAATCACATCAAAAAAATTCGAAAAAGGAAGAAGGCGATAAAGCACTTATGAACGAAAAAAGTATAAAATATCTTGACAGTTTAATGAAATTATATTACAATGTTAGTAACACTAATAATATGAAAAGCGATGATGGATTCAACTATATCGTTCATTTAAATACTATGGAGCTAATAACGCGAAACATACGCAATAACATGATTTTAGCAGAACCATCTGCACCATATATATTAGGTGAAAATAGTCAAATAAATAATACACATGATAAAATATTTAGAACAATTTTATCAGATAAAGAAGAAGCAGCAAGATTTATAACAAAACGATTAAATCTAAAAGAAGCAATTTTAGCAAAAGACTTAGAAATGTATAATAGTAGTTTTATAACAAATGAATTTCAAAATCAAGAAGCAGATATTGTTTACAAAATCAAAGATAGCAATATTTTTATTCTTATAGAACACCAAACTAAAGTAGATAAAATGATGTCATTTAGAATATTAAGCTATCAAGTAGAAATTATAAGAAATAATATAGAATGGTCAAAAGTAAGAAAAGACGATTATAAAATACCAGTAGTAATACCAATATTACTTTATACAGGGAAACAAAAGTGGAATGCAAAAATGGAACTCTTAGAAATACAAGACAAATTAGAAGATATAGAAATGCAACCAGGAAGTTACAAGTTAGTAGACATTAATACATACAGTAAAGAAGAACTATTAGAAGATAATCTATTTACAAGTAAAATGATGTTACTAGAAAAAGCAAATTCAGAAGAAGAGGTATCAAATTACTTAGAAGAAGTAATACCAAAAATAGAAAATAAAGATAAAAAAGTAATGGTACAAATAATAGATGTGATTTTAAAGAAACAACTAGGAGAAGAAAAAGCACAAGAATTAATAAATAGATTAATGGGAGGTGAAAAAAATATGTTAGCATGTTTAGAAATGATAGAAAAAGAAGAAAAAAGAAAAGCAAGACAAGCAAAACTTAATGAAAAACGTGCAGAAAAAAGAGGTATGGAAATTGGAGAACAACGTGGAGAAAAACGAGGCTTAAAAAATGGATTAACACAAATTGCTCAAAAACTAATATCTAAAAACTATTCTATTACAGAAATTATAGATATAACAGGTTTATCAAAAGAAGAAATCGAAAAATTAATACATGCATAATTAAAACTGAGCGATAGCCCAGTTTTAATGTCTCTTATATGTATCTCTAGACAGAAGCTCACTAGAAACCACTTGACCATTTTGTTTTAAAATACGGTAAGCTTCAGAATATATGGCAGTTGAAGTTCTTTTTGTTTCATAATTTGAAATTTCAACTTCATATTCGTTATCAGATTTCAAACCAAAAATCTGAAAATTTGCAATTCCGCCAGAAACAGAGCAAACAAGTTTAATTGGATATTCTCTATTATTTTTAAATTGAAAATCCAAAGAGCCATATACAACAGTTGCATCACGACTAGCTTTCACATAAGAAGGAACAAATTGGTGATTACTTCTTTCAACAATCTCCAAATTTGCATATAAAACTGCATTATATAATGTTGTTGCAATTTGGCAAATTCCACCACCCAAACCATCTACAACTTGACCTTGCACATAGATTGGAGCTTCTCTGTAGCCTGCTGCAATTGTTCTTTCGCCAACTACTTTATTGTAAGAAAAAGTTTCACCAGGCATAAGAACAGTTCCATTAATTTTATCAGCTGCAAGCCTTAAATTTGTAGTTCTATTAGTATCTCTTGTAGAATAATTAGTTGAAAAGTTTGATAGCATATCAGGAAAAGCTTCAGTTCCTATCATATTTGTCGTAACATTTGGCAATAATATTTTTAAAGGAATGGTGTATTCACTCTTTTCTTCAGAACTCACAATTTTCTTCGCTGCATCAATTGAAATATTAAAATCATAACCATTTTCACTTGGATGAACTGTAAATGGGTCAGTAGTATATGAAGCATCAACAGGATCTTTGTGAACTTCTTCATAAATTTTATCAATATCAATAGGGTCTGGTTCCTGCTCCTTAACTACAAGAGCGACATTTTTATCTTTACAAGAAAAATCTATAATTGATTTTTTAATATTATTTATTGTTTTTGGAATATCAATAGCATTTCCAGTATTTCCAGAAGTTACAATCAAATCAGAACCTTCTATGTAATAACTACTTTGAGTTACAGCTTCTGGAAGTTGTGAGGTAAGATCTGATAATTGCTTAGTTAAAAACTCCTCATTTATACTTAATTCTGGTTCAACATTAGTTTTGCCAAATAAAGTAGTTAATATAGTTAAATTATTTTTAAAAAAATTACCATTTCTTCCAATATTATACGCTTCTTGACAGGCATCTTTAATTAAAAATTGTGCTTCAAGCTGGTCAAGAGATATAGTCGATTCAAAATCTTGATAATTTATTTTAATTTCAGCAGGTAAATTTTCTTTAATGTAATTATCAAGAATATATCTTGCATCAGACATACTTTTATTAGAAACATCAATTCCCTTAATTGAAACGCCAGAAATGATATTTGGATTTGTATAATGATAAATGTTTAATCCAATAAAAGCAACAACTAATAAAACTAAGCATGAAATTAGCACTTTAAAAACAACAGAATGTTTTTTCTTTTCAGATGTATAATCTTCATTAAAAGTTGTAACACTAGTTTCTGGTGCAGGAACTAAAGAATCATTTTTAGGCTCTTTTTCTTCTAATTTATTTTCTTCTTGTTCCAATGTATCATTAATAGCCATCTTATTGTCTTTCTCCTTTATTTCTTATACTCTACTTTTAAGTATAACATATTTTTTAACAAAATGTTATAAAAACATAAAAAATTGTCAAAATAAATCAAAAAAAGTTGGAAATAATACTATTATAGAATTGAAAAATTCTAACTAATTAAATATATGCTTGAGGATTCTCAAAAGTGCATAAAAGGAGGATATCAATATGTCTAGAAATAGCAAATTAATATCAGAAGGCTTAAGAGAAGAAATTGCTAAAGAATTAGGAGTATACGAACAAGTAAAAAAAGACGGAGGAAGCTGGGAAAATGTTTCTTCAAAGGACTGTGGAAATATAGTAACAAAGGCAATTGAAATAGCAAATAGAAGCGTAGAAAATAAATAGTTTATACAGGTCTTAGATTTTTTTGAATAAAATCTAAGGCTTGTTTTTTGATGTTTTTTGGGACGGGGGAAAAAAACATAATTTATTATAATTTACTAATAAACTTTAAAAGAATAATTTTTAAAAAATTAAATATAATACTAATAATAGATAGAAATTTCTAAAGATGTATTGACAAGGTCAATTATTAATGTTATACTATCTATAATGATGAGTACCTCGGATAACCTACGGGCCCGAGGTCATTTTTTACACAACAGGAGGAAAATATTGGAAAAAACATTCAAAACTATATTTGAACAAATAAAAGTATTAAAAAACAAGAAACTGAAAATAAATGATTTAAAAAAGGCTATACATATATTAGAAAATAATAATTACTATTATTTAATTAATGGGTATAAAAATTTATTTATATATGATAATAAAGAAAAAGAAGCTTATATCGAAGACACAAAATTAGAAGAAATCTATGCATTGTATGAGTTCGATAGAAAAATCAGAATGATTTTTTTAGAATATATTTTATTAATTGAAAGAAGAATAAAAACTTATATTTCTTATGAATTTTCAAAAAACTATGGTCATAAAAACTATTTAATTCAAGAAAATTTTAATTATAATAAAAAAAATAGAGAAATCATAGAAAACCTTTTAAAAAACATTAATCTTGAAATTTTACATCAATATAAAAATTCTAATAAAATGATAGTTCATTATATAGACACATATAATTATATACCGCTATGGGTGTTAGTACGAATATTAACATTTGGTAAAATTTCTAAATTTTACAGTATTATGAAACCTAAAGATAAAAACAATATAAGTAAAAAATTCAAAATAAAACATGAAGTATTGAAAATATATTTAACTAATTTAGGTGAAATCAGAAATATTTGTGCACATGACGAGAAATTATATGATGTCAAATTAAGATTTAAAATTTCAAATAATTATTATCACTCTAAATTAAAAATACAAAAAAATCAGGGAAATTATATCAAGGGTGTACAAGATTTATTTTCCATAGTTTTAATTCTAAAATCAATGTTAGATAAACGAGAATTTAATCAATTTTATAAACTGTTAATCAAAAATATCCAAATATTAAAAGAAAATATAAAAGACAATCAATTTGATAAAGTTCTAAATAAAATGGGATTCCCCCAAAATTATAAAAAACTACTAACTTTATAAATAGTATTTTTACTGTTGCAAAAAAACAAAATAAAGAATATAATTTATAAAAAAAGAAAAGGAATGTGATTAATTAATGAAAAACATAACAGTAAAAGATATTATTGAAGTTACAAAAGCAAAAATGATAGTTGGAAAAGAAGACTTAATATGTGAAAACTTTACAAGAGACACAAGAGAAATAAAGGAAAATGATACTTATATTGGATTAAAAGGAAAAAATCATGATGGAAATGAATATTGGGAAGAAGCAATAAAAAAAGGTGCAACATGTGTCATAGTTCAAAAAATTGAATTTAATAAAAAAGAGCTAGAAAAATATAAAAATGTAACTATTCTAAAAGTTGAAGATACTTTAAAGGCTCTACAACAAATTGCAACATTAAAAAGAAGCCTTTATAATATTCCAGTTGTAGCAATAACTGGAAGTGTTGGAAAAACAAGCACAAAAGACATAATTGCAAACGTAGTAAATCAAAAATATAAAACATTAAAAACACAAGGGAATAACAACAATGACATAGGTCTACCATTTACAATTTTAAACTTAAGAGACCATGAAGCACTAGTT
The DNA here is from genome assembly GCA_947594095.1 of uncultured Clostridia bacterium. The sequence goes on from CANQEA010000026.1 coordinate 11,845, forward strand.
GTAGAAATGGGAATGAATCACTTAGGGGAAATAAGGCTTTTGAGTAAAATTGCAAAGCCAGATATTTGTGTTATAACAAATATTGGAACATCACATATAGGAAATTTAGGGTCAAGAGAAAACATATTAAAAGCAAAATTAGAAATATTAGAAGGTGCAGAAAACCCACTACTTATAATAAATAATGATAATGACTTATTACATAAATGGTATTTAGAAAATAAAGATAAATATAGAATACAAACATTTGGAATAAAAGAAAAAAGCACAATAAATGCGAAGAATATAGAATTAAAAGAAGAAAGTAGTAGCTTTATTGCAAAAACAGAAGAAAACGAAATAAAAACACAAGTACCAGTGGCAGGAGAACACTTTGTCTTAAATGCAATGAGTGCAATTTTGGTAGGAAAAAGCTTAGGAATCAGAGAAGAAAAAATAGTAGAAGGAATAAAAAGTTTTGAACTAACAAAGAGAAGACTTGATATTTCCGTATTAGAAAATGGAACAAAAATAATAAATGATGCATATAATGCAAGTTTAGAGTCTATGACTAGTAGTTTAAAGATACTTTCAGAATATAAAAATAGAAAAATTGCAATTTTAGGAGATATGTTTGAACTTGGTGAATTTTCAGAAAAGTTACATAAAGAAGTTGGTAAAGAACTATGTAAACGAAAAGTAGATGTTTTAATTGCATGTGGAGAAAATGCAAAATTCATTGTAGAGCAAGCGATAGAGTGTGGTATGTCAAAAGAAAATATATATTACGTGAATGATAAAGAAGAAATTATAAACATATTTAAAAAAGTAAATAAACCAAATGATGTAGTACTAATTAAAGCATCAAACGGGATGAAGTTTTATGAGTTAATTGATGAAATGAAATAATAGAAAAAGCGGGGCTATTGTAGTCCCGCTAATAATTTTGTATAAATTTTTGAAAAAATATAGATTTTTTCAGATTTTGTGATATAATGGAAGTACCTAATTTTTTGGGAGGATGTATAAAATGGTCGTAAAAGATTATTACAAAATATTAGAATTAGAAACAAGCCATGTTTCCCTAGAAGAAATCAAGGCAGCATATAGATTAGTCGCAAAAAAATATCACCCAGATGTAAACATAGGGGACAACCTAGCAGAATCAAGAATAAAAGATATAAATGAGGCATATAGAACACTATCTATTCCAGCATCAAAAAGAAAATATGACAGAATGTGGAATGCAAAATTTGGAAAGGCTACAAAAGCATTAGATGGAAAAGACCAAAAAAAGCAACTATTAACAATGTTTTTAGGAGATGTTGAAAAGCCAAATAAAAAATCAAACAAACGCGAGTTAAAGCCAGAAAAAGGAGAAAACATTGAAACACAAATAAATGCAAGCTTAAACGAAGCATTTTATGGTGCAGAAAAAGTAGTATCATTTAAATCAATAGATGGAACTCCTAAAACATACACAATAAAAGTTCCAGTAGGAATACGAGATGGAGAAAAAATAAGACTAATTGGACAAGGTATGTCTGGGAAAAATGGTGGAAAAAATGGAGATTTATTTATAAAAATAAAAATAGATGAAAATTCAAAATTTAAACTAAAAGGAAGTGACATATATACAGACTTATTCTTAAGCCCTTGGGAAGCAGCATTAGGGACAAAAGCAAATGTAGACACAATTGATGAAGAAGTACATGTCTATATTCCACAAGGGATACAAAGCGGTGAAATTATAAAAATTGCAGGAAAAGGATATAAAAATTCAGATGGCACTAGGGGAGACTTAATAGCGCAAGTAAAAATAATGGTACCAAAGAAATTAACCAAAGAAGAAAAGCAAATATTTGAAAGGCTAAACCAAATTTCAAAATATAATCCAAGAAATATGAAAAATTAAGCAGTTTACATTGACAAATGCTTAAAAATTAGATATAATTAATTATGGTTATGTAAACGCAAAAGATAAGCTATGAATAAACATAGAGAATGGGGTGTAAAAAATGGACGAAAACAACGTACAAGGTAAGCATTTCAGTATAACAGATCCAAAAGGAGTAAATACTGTAATTTACCAAATTAACAAAACAAAAAAAGAATACCTAGACAAATATCCAAAATACACAGTAGAAAGATTAGAAAACTCAGAAGAATTAGTTGGAGATTTAAGCAAGAAAACTTTTTACGTAGAAGACCCACGTAAAGAGGGAAATCAACTTGCAATCTTTTCATTTGCAAAAGATAGGGTAGTAATAAATTCAGGAATACTACTAGGAAACGAAGTAAAAATAACAAAAAGACCAGAGCCATTTAAATTTAATACACTTTATTCAGAAGAAACGGAATACAAAGAATTTGATTACACACCAAACTTAAAAAGAGCAATAACAATCATAGACCCAGAGACTACAGAGGAACTAAAGCCAAGGCTTTTCTTTGATGAAAAGACAAACGAAGTAAAAGGAAAATGTAAGCTAAAACCATACAAATCTTATTTCGCATTCGAAATAAGTGAGGGTGAGTAAGGAGGATTGTCAGTTATGACTAAAAAAACAAGTGATCCGGCGGGAATACACGATAAAGTAGAATGTAGAGCTATTGACATTAATACAATAGTAAATAGTAAAGGAAAAGATGAAATAAAAGATACAAATCATACTAAATATTCTTGTATTGCTAGCAGCGATTTAACACAAGGAGTATCTATCCAAGCATTTGATGGGGGAAATCCAAACAAAAATAAAGAAGAAAAAGAACAAAGATAATAAAAATTACAAAAGAGAAGGTGAATTTTTATGCATTACAAAATAGAAGGAGCCATCAGAAGAAACAGAACAAATTTTATAATTTTTGCAATCCTATGGGTATTTTTAGCCATAGGACTTGTTACGCCCTTAGCATATGGTTCATACCATGCTGGCTTAGAGGGGGGATTTGATCTAAACGTATTTTTTGAAACAGTATCAAGCTCTATAACAAATCCATTTGGAACATTAGGAAACTTAGTAGCAGAAGGAGCAATTGGAACTTATTTCTCAATGTTACTAGTTGTTACAATAATATTTTCGGTATTTTTCTTTATTGGATTTGTAAGAACAGCTCCCAAAAATGAATTTTCAGACATTGAACATGGATCTAGTGATTGGAGCCATCATGGAGAACAATATAATGTATTAAGCAAAAACAAAGGAATATTACTTGCGGAAAATAATTATTTGCCAGTAGATAAAAGAGGAAACGTAAACGTACTAGTAGTTGGACGGATCAGGTTCTGGTAAATCTGCATCATACTCAATTCCAAATGCATATCAGCTATTAGGTTCATATGTATTCACAGACCCAAAAGGAGAATTATATGATACAACTGCAGGATATTTAAAAGAACATGGATATGACATAAAAGTATTAAATTTAGTAAGACCACAATATAGTGATGGATATAATCCACTTATGCATATATCATCAGAAATAGATGTTGACGTTATTGCAAACACAATTGTAAAAGGACAAAAATCAGAAAGTGGTAGTTCAGACCCATTCTGGGATGACTCAGCAGAAATGCTTTTAAAAGCATTAATATATTATCTAATTGCAACAAGACCAGAAGAGGAACAAAATTTAGCAAGTTGTGCAGAACTAGTAAGAGCAGCAAACAACAAAGGTGGAAGCAATTTACTTTCAGATTTAATGAGTCAATTACCATATGACCACCCAGCAAGAATGAATTATAAATCAATTGAAATTGCACCAGAAAAGACATACAGTTCTATATTGAGTACACTTCAATCAAAACTTGGAAAGTTTGATTCTAAAGAAATTGCAGAACTTACATCAACAGACACAATAGACTTTGAACAAATAGGAAACAAAAAAACAGCAGTATATGTTATATCATCAGATACACATACAGCATATGACTTCTTACTTACAATATTCTTCTCACAGATGATACAACAATTATATGATTTTGCAAACCAAAATGGAGGATCACTTAAAGTTCCTACATACTTTATATTAGACGAGTTTGCAAACATAGGAAAAATACCAGACTTTGATAAAAAGATTTCAACATCAAGAAGTAGAAAAATATCATTTAGTGTTATTTTACAAAACCTAGATCAGTTAGAAGCGGTATATGAGAAATCTTATGAAACAATTATTGGTAACTGTGATACACACCTTTTCTTAGGAAGTAACTCATATAAAACAGTAGAATATTTTTCAAAAGCATTAGGAGAAAAAACAATAGGAAGAGATAGTATATCTATAAATAGGGACAATAAAAATATGAAGACAGGAAAAAGCATATCAGATCAGGTAATGGCAAGAGCGCTTATGACACCAGACGAATTAAGAAGAATGGATATAGATGACTGTATCATATTTGTAAAAGGGTTAAGACCAATAAAAACGAGAAAATTCTATTATTTTAAACATCCAATGGCAAAAAAATTAGCAGAAGTTGCAATAAGCCACAATGACATTGGAGAAATAGATAGAGGACCATGGAGAAAATACAATCCATATAATCCATATGTAGAAGAAAAAGAAGACAAAGAAGTCGAAAACTTAAAAATAGAATCATTAGATGATCTATTTGAAGAAGAACCAAAAAAAGAACCAGAAAAGGTAACAGTAGCAACAAATAGTGAACCAGAAAGTAACTTTATGGATTTAGAAAATGATATGGACTTCGAAGCAAATAATGATGACTTATCAAAAGACACATATGATTTACAAAAAGAATTAGAAGCAAAATTTGATGAGCTATTTGGTCCACTTGATGATGACGATTAATGTTTTTTGGTACGGGGTCAAAAAACATCATTTAAAATATTGTTAATAATGGAGGAAATAATTACTTTTCCTCCATTATTAAATAAAATAAAGAAAGGAGATATAAAGTATGAGTATTAAATATAATGTTATTATACAAAAAGAAGAAGAATGGTATGTTGCTAAATGTATTGATAATAATGTTGCTTCCAAGGTAAAACGATAGAAGAAGCAATGAAAAATTTAAAGGAAGCACTTGAATTATAAATACAAAACTTTTATTATTCCAATGCATTATGAAGTTGCAAGAGGAACATTAAAAAGCATCTTGGAACAAGCAGATATTGATATAGATTTATTTCTTGAAAATTTATAAAATCTTGAATTTCACCAAGTATTTATTATAAAGTAATTTTTATTATAAAGTATTTTATCTTAATATTTTCAATATACTTTTTTTATATTTTTTAACTTGAAAAAAATATAGCAATATAGTAAAATTAAATTGTGTTAAATTAAATATATAATAAAATAATAGGAAGGAAAAAAATGAGATTTATTCACATGGCAGACATGCACTTTGACAGACCTTTTGTAAACTTATCAGATAGAGACATATTAGGTGATTTACGAAGGCTAGAGCAAAGAAAAGTATTTAAAAAAATAATAGAATATATAAAACAAAATAAAATAGAATTTTT